>NZ_JAPWCC010000036.1:0-16801 GCF_041433735.1 Gemella sp. 20925_1_85
ATTTTTTGGTCTAACTTTTTGGGGTCGGTACAGAAATCGGAAGTCTTTATTTATGATAAGTAAGTTTTTGCAATAAATATTATTATAATTTTGTAGAGATGAAAATACAAAAACAGGAAGAAATTTATTATTCAAATAGCCTTATCTGTTGACATTCGGGAGCATTTGTATTATTATTTTAAGTATAAATTTTTCAAAAAACGATGATTAAGACGGTATATTGGATGTTTTTAACAGGGAGCAACTCCGTGACTGAAAGAGTTGTATGAACTGAGAATATATTTTCAGCTTATGAGTAATTGTATAAGTAGACTATGAGTACAATCGGGTGGTACCCGTTATCAACTATGTTAAGGAAGCGAAGATGCTTTAAAATACGGGTGGTACCACGATATATTCGTCCCTTGAGACTAAGTCTTGAGGGGCTTTTTATTTTGGATAAATAATAGAACTTATAGCAATGTCTTTATATTAAATTTTTAAGGAGGAACTTATGACTTTAGAGAATATAAGAAAAGAATATTTAGAATTAGTTAAAACAATTAAAGATGAAAAAAAACTTTATGACCTAAGAGTTAAATTTTTAGGAAAAAAAGGTGCACTAACAGAAGTTATGAAAGGTGCACGTGATTTATCACCAGAAGAAAGACCTACATTCGGGAAACTTGTTAATGAGGTTAAAACTTTCATTAATGATAGTTTAGAAGAGAAAAAAGCTGAATTAGCTAAAGCAGCATTAGAGTTAAAATTAGCTAGTGAGGATATTGATGTTACTCTGCCTAGTAAAAAAGTTGAATTAGGTGGAATTAATCCATTAAATAAAATTATTGAAGAGATTGAAGAAATCTTTATCTCTATGGGATATTCAGTTGCTGAAGGACCTGAGGTAGAAACTGATAAATTTAACTTTGAAATGTTAAACTTACCTAAAGATCACCCTGCTCGTGATATGCAAGACTCATTCTATATTACGAATGAATTATTAATGAGAACACAAACTTCTCCTGTTCAAGCTCGTGAAATGTTAAAAGCTAATGGAGAAGGGCCTATCAAGATTATTTGTCCTGGTAAAGTATTCCGTCGTGATAATGATGATGCTACTCACTCTCACCAATTTACTCAAATTGAAGGATTAGTTGTAGATAAAAATATCACATTTAGTGATTTAAAAGGTACTTTAGAGCACTTTATTAAAGCTGTATTCGGAGAAAATAAAAAAATCCGTCTACGTCCAAGTTTCTTCCCATTTACTGAGCCTTCAGTAGAGGTTGATGTATCTTGGGGTAATGAAGATGATGAAGAAAACATTAAATGGCTTGAAATTTTAGGAGCTGGTATGGTTCACCCTAACGTTCTTAAAATGGCTGGTTTTGATCCAGAGGTATACTCTGGGTTTGCGTTTGGTATGGGACCAGAACGTGTTGCAATGTTAAAATATGGTATTAGCGATATTAGAAGTTTCTACACAAATGACGTAAGATTCTTACAACAATTTAATAGTGATAGAAACGATTAATAGGAGGTAGTAATGTTAGTAAGTTATAATTGGTTAAAACAATATACGAATGTTGAAGCTAATGCAAATGCATTAGCTGAAAAAATCACACGTGGTGGTATTGAAGTCGAAGGTGTTGAATATTTAGCAGATGAAATATCTAACGTCGTAGTTGGATATGTTGTATCTAAAGAAAAACACCCTGATGCTGAAAAATTAAATGTATGTCAAGTAAACGTTGGTGAAGAAGAAAACCTGCAAATTGTTTGTGGTGCACCAAATGTTGATGCTGGACAATATGTAATTGTTGCTAAAGTTGGAGCTAAATTACCAGGAATTAAAATTAAAAAAGCTAAACTTCGTGGTGTAGAATCACAAGGTATGATTTGTTCATTAGCTGAATTAGGATTAAGTAAGAGTGTAGTGCCTAAAAATTATCAAGAAGGTATATACGTATTTGAAACTGAACAAGAGTTAGGCTCTGATGTTGTTGAAGTACTTGGTTTAAATGATTACATCTTAGATTTATCAATTACACCTAACAGAGCGGATGCATTAAGTATGCGTGGTCTTACTTATGAATTAGGTGCTTTATACAATAACAAAGTTGACTTTAATGATGTAGAAAAAGAAGAAAATTACGAAGCTACTTCGTTACAAGTTGCTATCGAAAGTGATTCTTGTAGAAACTATGTAGGTCAAGTTGTGAAAAATGTTGAAGTAAAATCTTCACCATTATGGTTGCAAACAAGACTTATGAATTCTGGTATTCGTCCAATCAATAATATCGTAGATATTACAAACTACGTACTATTAGAATTTGGACAACCAATGCATGCATTTGATAAAGATCTAGTTGGAGATAAAATTGTAGTTCGTGACGCTAAAGAAGGCGAAGTTCTTGAAACTCTTGATGGAGAAGAGAGAAAATTACAAACAACAGACTTAGTTATTACTGATGGAACACGTGCTATTGCTCTTGGAGGAGTAATGGGTGGTAAAAACACAGAAGTAAGTGAAGAAACTAGAAATATTATTTTAGAATCTGCATATTTCAACCCAACATCAGTACGTCGTACTTCAGCTGCTCATGGATTAAGAAGTGATTCTTCTGCAAGATTTGAAAAAGGAATCGATCCTAATATGCAAAAAGCAGCTCTAGCTCGTGCAGTAGAATTAATTTTAGAATTGTGTCCAAATGCTGTAGTTGAAAGTTCTGTTGGAATAGTTAAAAAAGAAGAAGAAAAAGTTGTAGAAATTACTACTTCATATATTAACAACTACCTTGGAATTACATTATCTACTGAAGAAATCGTAGCTATTTTAGAAGGATTAAGTTTCACAGTAGAAGTAACAGGAGAAAACTTAGTAGTTAAAGTACCTACAAGAAGACCTGATATTTCAATTAAACAAGACTTAGTTGAAGAAGTTATTAGAATTTATGGATATGATAATCTAGCTTCAACATTACCAAAATTCTCTAAAACTACTAAAGGTGGATTAACTTATTCACAAAGAATGGTACGTGACCTGCGTGCAGTGTATGCTAGTTTAGGATTCAATGATACTATTAACTATTCATTAGTATCTGAAGAAGAAGCAACTCAATATACTTTAGAAGATCACCACAAAGTAAGATTATTAATGCCTATGACTGAAACTCACTCGACATTACGTCAAAGTTTAGTCCCAGGATTATTAAATACTGTTCAATACAACGTAGCTAGAAAACAAAAAGATTTAAAACTTCTTGAAATTGGACGCGTATTCTTCGGAAGTGGAGATGACAACATCCAACCAACGGAAACATTATATCTAAGTGCAGCGCTAACTGGAGAAGAAAGAGCAACTAAATGGCTTAAAGAAAGTAGCTCATTAGACTTCTTCGCAGCTAAAGGATACTTAGAAGTTGTATTCGAACGTTTAGGATTAGATGAAAAAGTGACTTATAAAAAATCTACTCTTGAAGGTATGCACCCAGGACGTTTCGCTGAGGTATATCTAGGTGAAAAACGTATTGGATTTATCGGAGAAGTTCATCCACAAGTTGCTGACAAACTTGGATTAAATACTACATATGTATTTGAAATTAATTTAGATGAGGTTATTTCAGAAAGTAAAGTTAAACCTAAGTATGAAGAGGTAACTAAATATCCTGAAATTACAAGAGATATCGCTATGTTAGTTGATGTTAAAGATGAATATCAAAATATCTATAATGTAATTGAATCAGTAAATAGTAAATTAATTACTAAAGTGGAGTTATTCGACTTATATGCTGGTGCTGAGTTATTAGTTGGTAAGAAATCACTAGCTTTAACTATTACATATAGTGATAAACAAAAAACTTTAACAGATGAAGAAGTAACAGCGGTACATGAAAAAGTACTTTCTGCACTTACAGAGTACGGAGCTATTATTAGGTAGGTAGTCTATGATTACACAAATAATATTATTTTGCGTTTTAGCATATGTAATTGGTTCGATACCTTTTGCATTAATAGTAGGGAAAGTATTTTACAATACTGATATTAGAACACTTGGAAGTGGAAATTTAGGTACAACAAATACTTTTAGATGTCTTGGGAAAAAGGCTGGTGTAACAGTATTTATATGTGATGTATCTAAAGGGATAATCGCTACATTTCTTCCAACATTGATGTTAGGAAGAGTAGACTTTTTATCGATATTTGGAGCATTTGCGATGATAGGACATGTTTTTCCTATCTTTGCAAACTTCAAAGGGGGAAAAGCTGTAGCTACGGGATCAGGAGTATTTATCTTCTTATATCCTATGTTAAGCTTATTACTTTTAGCTATATTCTTTTCAACGCTATTTTTAACAGGGTATGTTTCTTTAGGTAGTATACTTATTAGTTTGACCGCTATTGGATATCTTAGCTTGTTTGAAACTGGATTTGATAAGTGGGTCATGATAGTGATGTGTGTATTTGTTATTTATATGCACAAAAAGAATATAAAGAGATTAATAAATGGAACAGAAAACCAATCAAAATTGAAAATTGGAAAGGGAAAAAAGAATGACAAAAATCATTAGTGGAACACAACTTGCGAAAGAGTTGAGAGGAGAAATTAAAAACGAAGCAGCTGCTTTAAGAGAAAAAGGTGTTGAACCTACACTTGCAGTTGTTTTAGTAGGAGATAATAAAGCATCAAGAAGTTATGTCAATTCTAAACATAAAGCATGTATAGAGAATAATATAAATTCTATAAAAATTGAGTTACCAGAAGAGATCTCTACTGATGATTTATTAAATGAAATTGAAAAATTAAATAGTGATGATAAGGTTCATGGAATTTTAGTCCAATTACCATTACCAAAACACATAGATGCAGAAAAAGTTCTAAATGCTGTATCTCCATCAAAAGATGTAGATGGATTCCATCCTATAAATGTTGGAAAGTTAGTGATTGGAGAAGCTAAACTTATTCCTTGTACGCCATTAGGGATTTTAGAAATGATTAAATCAACAGGTGAGGAAATTTCTGGAAAACTTGCTCTAGTAATTGGAAGAAGTAATATTGTAGGTAAACCTATTTCGACATTATTACTTCAAAATAATGCAACTGTAATTACTGCTCATTCTAGAACTAAAGATTTAGAAGCGTTAATAGAACAAGCTGATATTATCGTAAGCTGTGTAGGTGTTGCACATTTCTTAAGTGGAAAAGAAAAAGTAAAACCAACTTGTACAATCATCGATGTTGGTAATAACTACAAAGATGGTAAGTTAGTTGGGGATGTAAATCTAGATGAGTTCATGGAGAAAGTTGCTTATATTTCTCCTGTACCTGGAGGTGTAGGGCCTTTAACAATCACAATGTTAATGAGAAATACATTAACGGCTACTTATGATTTACTACAAAAATAATTTCAAGAAAATCTAGATGTTTTTTGAGACTTTATTTAATTGAAATGTTTTTGATTTAATGATACAATAATGTATTGTACAAGAATGCAATATGTTTAAAGATATAGACTTATAAATTATACTATGTTATAATTTATAAAATGCAGAGAGTAAAGAAATTTATGTGGAGGATTGTTAATAAATGATTAGATTCTTGAAAAATGTAGCCACAGAAATGCGTAAAGTAAGTTGGCCAACTTTTAGTGAACTTGTTAGAAAAACACTAATTGTTATTGTTGTAGTTGGAATATTAATGTTATTTAGCTACGTAGTTGATTTAGGAATAACTGCTGGAATTAGACACTTCAGTAGATAAGAGAGGTTATTATGAGCGATACAGTAAGTAAAGAGTGGTATGTAATACATACGTATTCTGGATATGAAAACAAAGTAAAAGATAATATAGAAAAAAGAGTTGAGTCTCTTGGTATGGAAGACAAAATTTTCAGAATCGTTGTTCCAGAAGAAAAAGAGACAATCTTAACTCCAACAGGAAAGAAAAAAGAAGTTAATAGAAAAACATTCCCTGGATATGTACTAGTTGAGTTAGTAATGACAGATGATTCATGGTTTGTAGTAAGAAATACACCTGGAGTAACTGGATTTGTAGGATCACACGGTGGAGGTTCTAAACCTAGTCCATTATTACCAGAAGAAATTAACTTTATTTTACAACAAATGGGTCTATCAAATGTTGTAGATATTGATATTGAAGTTGGGGATTATGTTCGTGTTATCTCTGGTCCATTCGTTGATATGGAAGGTAAAGTTGTAAACCTTGATTTACATAACTATAAAGCAGATGTTATGATCGAGCTTATGGGTAGAGAAACTAAAGTGGAGCTTGAACTTTATAATATCGAAAAATTCTAAGAAAGGAAAAGCTATCTTTATGATAGTCGGATAGAATGTGGAAAAGATTGCAATAATTATGGATTCAACTGCATATTTATCAGAAGATTTGAAGAAAGAATTAGATATTCGTACTGTTTATTTAAATCTAATTATTGATAACAATTCTTATAAAGAAGTTATTGATATGCCACTTGATAAGTATCATGAATACTTAAGAAATCCAAACAATTCCTTCCCTACGACTTCTCAACCTGCTATAGGTGAGGTTGTATCTTGCTTAGAAAAACTAAAAGAAGAAGGGTATACTGATGTAATTGCTATTGCACTTTCAAGTGGAATTAGTGGTACATTCACGTCTTACTCTGTAGCTGGTCTTATGGTAGAAGGGTTGAATGTTCATCCGTTCGATTCTGAAGTCTCTTGTAGACCTGAAGGATATTATGCGATTAAGGCAGCTAAGTTAATTAAAGAAGGAAAAAATTCTAAAGAAATAATCTCAGCATTAAATGAGATGAAAAAAGTATCACATGCATATTTCATGGCTGATGATTTATCGCATCTACAACGTAGTGGACGTTTAAGTGGAGCACAGGCTGTAGTAGGAAGCTTACTTCAAGTTAAGCCGCTATTACATTTTGATAACAAAGTTATAGTTCCATTCCAAAAGATACGAACATATAAAAAAGTTGTAGCTAGAATTTATGAATTATTCGATGAGTTTTATAAACAGCACGAAGATGAACATATTACAATTTGTGTACTTCATGTTGATGCATTGGATAAAGCTGAAGAAATAAAAAAATATATTGAAGAAAATTATTCAAATGTAACTGTTGAAATTGATGGTATTAGTCCAGTAATTTCTACACACTTAGGAATAGGCGCAGTTGGATTTGGGTGGACAATATTATAAAAAAATTAAGAGGTGGAAAATATGGTACAAACAATGGCACACACTTGCTACCGAGTAGCAGATTTAAAAGAATCAGTTAAATTTTATACTGAAGCATTCGACTTCGTAGTAAGTCGTAAAAGAGATTTTCCTGAGTACAAGTTTACATTAGTATACTTAACTTTACCAGGTTCAAACTATGAGTTAGAATTAACTTATAACTACGATCACGGTGCATATGAACTTGGAGATGGATATGGCCACATAGCTATTTCTGTAGAAGATTTAGAAGGTCTATATGAAAAACACAAAGCGGCAGGATATGATGTAACAGAACTTAAAGGTTTACCAGGTTTCCCGCCGGGATATTACTTCATAAAAGATCCAGATGGATACAAAATTGAGGTAATTCGTACTAAAATGTAGTTATCATTTGATTTATTTATAATCATATGATATAATGTACATACATTGAAATAAATTACCGAAAGGGTGGTGAATTTTGAAAGGTTCTCCGCTCTTTTATATTGCAATTAAAACTTAAGAAAGAGGTGGACTGTATGAGTATTGTAGAAAAAGTTAAAGCAATAGCAACAAAACAAGCAGAAAATACGGAATTTTCTCTTTATGATGTAGAATATGTAAAAGAAGGAACTGAGTATTTCTTACGTATTTACTTCGATAAAGATGGTGGACTTACACTTGATGATTGTGTATTATTAAGTGAGAAACTAGCAGAAGAACTTGATAAAGAAGATTTCATTAGTGATAAATATTATTTAGAGGTATCTTCTCCAGGAATCGAAAGAGACTTAAGAGACCTAGAAGAAGTAACTAATTCTGTTGGGAAACATGTTTATATTAAAACATATGAAAAAATCGATAATCAAAAAGAATTTTATGGTGATATCTTAGCTGTTGAAGGCGAAGAAATTACTGTAGAATACAAAGATAAAGCGAGAGTTAAAAAATCAACAATTAACTATAGTAAAATCGCTAAAATTAGATTAGCTGTTAAATTTTAATTATTAAAGGAGAAAGAAAGATGAGCAAGGATTTGCTTAAAGCTATTAAATTAATTGAACAAGAAAAAGGTATTGCAGAAGATATTCTAGTAGAAGCTATTGAATTAGCTTTACTGTCAGCTTATAAAAAGAATTTTAACGCTGCAAAAAATGTAAGAGTAGATTTTAATAGAACAACTGGTGATTACAAATTTATCATTAGAAAAGATGTTGTTGAAGAAGTTTACGACGATAGAATTGAATTTGCTCTTGAAGACGCATTAAAAATTAATCCAGCATATGAAGTTGGAGATATTTATGAAGTAGTTGATTTACCAAGTGACTTTGGACGTGTTGGAGCACAAGCTGCTAAGCAAGCTTTATTACAAAGACTTCGTGAAGCTGAAAAAGAAATCCTTTATAAAGAATATATCGAACATGAAGGTGAAATTCTTTCAGGTACAATAGATAGAATTGATTCTAGATATGTTTATGTTAAATTAGGTAAAATCGAAGCAATTTTAGGCGAAAATGAAAGAGTTAAAGGTGAAACTTATGTTCCACAAACTCCAATTAAAGTTTACATCGCGAAAGTTGATAATCCAACTCGTGGAAGTAAGCCACACGTATTAGCTTCAAGATCACACCCTGAATTTATCAGAAGATTATTTGAAATTGAAGTTCCAGAAATTTACAGTGGTACTGTAGAAATTAAGAGTGTATCACGTGAAGCAGGTGAAAGAACTAAATTAGCTGTGTTTGCTGAAGATAAAAACATTGATCCTGTAGGTGCTTGTGTTGGTAACAAAGGTGAGCGTGTTAATCGTATCGTTGAAGAACTAAATGGTGAGAAAATTGATATTATTACTTGGGATGCTGATCCAGTTAAATTTATTACAAATGCATTAGCTCCTGCTAAAGTAGAAGAAATCAATATAGATGAAGAAGAGAAAATTGCTAATGTTAAAGTTAAAGATGACCAACTTTCTCTAGCAATTGGTAAAAAAGGACAAAACGTTCGTCTAGCGGCTAAATTAACAGGTTGGAAAATCGACATAAAAGCTGCAGAATAGTGAGGTGTTGTTTGTGAAAAAAAGAAAAATACCAACAAGAAAATGTATATTAACAAACGAAATGTTCGCTAAGAAAGATTTATTAAGAATCGTTAAGAACAAAGAAGGAGAAATTTCTGTAGATCCTACTGGAAAAAAAGCAGGACGTGGAGCTTATGTAGTAGCTGATTTAGAAGTTATTAAAGCTGCACAAGAAAAGAAACAATTAGAGAAGTTTTTCTCTGCATCACCAGAAGTTATGGAGCCTATCTATAATGAGGTAATTAGATTAATCTATAGAAAGTCAATTCCACAAAAATAATGATAAAAGCATATAATTTATTAGGTTTAATGCAAAGAGCAGGTAAACTTATTACAGGTGAAGATTTAATCACAAAAAATTTAAAAAATAATAAAATCAAATTGTTAGTTATTGCAGAAGATTGCGGTACCAATACGAAAAAGAAATTAACAGACAAGGCTAATTTTTATAATGTAAAATGTATCGAATTCTCTACTATTGAAAATATTAGTATCGCGATTGGAAGAGATAATCGTGTTGCTGTAGGAATAACTGATGATGGATTTATAAAAAAATTCAAACAATTATTAGAAGAAGGAGGAAAACAGTAATGAAAAAAGTCAGAATTTATGAGTACGCTAAAGAAGTAGGAAAACAATCAAAAGACCTTATTACAGTTTTAAAAGATGCTAATATTGAAGTATCTAATCACATGTCAATGTTAACAGAAGAGGGGTTAGCTAAGCTAGATAGTGTTTTCAAAAAACAAGAAAAAGCGGTACAA
This sequence comes from Gemella sp. 20925_1_85, assembly GCF_041433735.1. Classification (NCBI taxonomy): domain Bacteria; kingdom Bacillati; phylum Bacillota; class Bacilli; order Caryophanales; family Gemellaceae; genus Gemella; species Gemella sp. 20925_1_85. The sequence goes on from NZ_JAPWCC010000036.1 coordinate 10,037, forward strand.
AACGATAAATCTTCAAATAATGAAGGTAAGAAAAATAAAAAGAAAAAAATTAAAAAAGAGAAAAACAGAAAAGCTCAAAAACAACAACCAGCAATTATTGAAGCTCCATCAGAAGAGACAATTTCAGAAGATACTATTTTAGTTAAAGATGGAATGACTGTAGGTGAGTTATCAGAAGTTCTAAGTATAGGTTCGACTGAACTTATTAAAAAATTATTTATGGAACTTAAAATTATGGCGAATATTAACCAGTCTCTTACTTTAGAGCAAATCGAGTTAATCGCTATGGATTACGGTAAAGAAATCCAAGAAGAAGTTGAAATCAATAAAGAAGACTTAGATCTTTACTTCGAAGTTGAAGATGCTGAAAAAGATCTTAAAGAGCGTGCGCCAATCGTAACTATTATGGGACACGTTGACCACGGTAAAACTACATTACTAGATACAATTAGAAATTCACGAGTAACAGCCGGTGAAGCAGGTGGGATTACACAACACATTGGTGCATACCAAGTACGTGCAAAAGATAAAAAGATTACATTCTTAGATACTCCAGGACACGCAGCCTTCACTACAATGCGTGCACGTGGAGCTAAAATTACTGACGTAACTATCTTAGTAGTTGCAGCTGATGATGGAGTAATGCCTCAAACAATCGAAGCTATTAACCACGCAAAAGCGGCTGAAGTACCAATTATCGTTGCCGTTAACAAAATGGATAAACCACAAGCTAACCCTGATAGAGTTATGAATGAGTTAGTAGAATATGGACTAATCTCAGAAGAGTGGGGTGGAGATACAATCTTCGTACCAATCTCAGCTCTTAAAGGTGAAGGTATTGATGAGTTATTAGAAAATATCTTATTAGTAACTGAAATGCAAGAATTAAAAGCTAATCCAAATCGTCTTGCTTTAGGTACGGTTATCGAGGCTAAACTTGATAAAGGTCGTGGAGCAGTAGCTACATTATTAGTACAAAATGGTAGCTTGAATGTTGGAGATCCACTTGTGGTAGGTAACACATTTGGACGTGTTCGTGCGATGATTAACGATCGTAGCAAAAATATCCAAACAGCTAAACCATCTACACCAGTAGAGATTACAGGTTTACAAGATGTTCCTAACGCTGGAGATCGTTTCGTAGTATTCGGTGATGAAAAAACAGCTCGTCAAATCGGGGAAAAACGTCAACAACAATATATTGAAACTACTCGTCAAGCAAATTCAGCTGTTTCGTTAGATACATTATTCGAACAAATGAAACAAGGTGAGATGAAAGACCTTAACATTATTATTAAAGCAGACGTTCAAGGTTCTGTTGAAGCTTTAGCTATGTCATTAGCTAAAATCGATGTTGAAGGTGTTAACGTACGTATTATCCATACTGGTGTAGGTGCGATTAACGAATCTGATATTACATTAGCAGTAGCATCTAACGCTGTAGTTATTGGATTTAACGTACGTCCTGATAATAATGCAAAACAAATGGCTCAAACTGAGCAAGTAGATATTCGTCTACACAGCATTATTTATAAAGTTATTGAAGAAATCGAAGCTGCGATGACAGGATTATTAGATCCAGAATTCGTTGAAAAAGTTATAGGTCTTGCAGAAGTACGTCAAGTATATAAAGTATCTAAAATTGGTACAATTGCTGGTGCTTATGTAACTGAAGGTAAAGTATCACGTGACGGTAAAGTACGTGTAATTCGTGATAGTGTAGTAATTTACGAAGGTGAAATTGACACATTAAGAAGATTTAAAGATGATGTTAAAGAAGTACAAAGCGGTTATGAATGTGGTATGACTGTTGAAAACTTTAATGATATTAAAGAAGGAGATGTCTTCGAAGTATACATCATGGAAGAAGTAAAAAAATAGGAGGCAAACTTTATGTCAGAACTAAGAGTTAACAGACTTGCAGAACAAATTAAAAAAGAAATTACTTATGTCTTAGCTACAAAAGTTAAGAATCATGATTTAGGATTTGTTACTGTAACAGAAGTTGCTTTGACAGGAGATTATTCTCAAGCAAAAGTTTTCTACACTGTTTTAGGTGGAGAACGTGAAAAAGAAAAAACAAAAGAAGCACTTAAGAAAATTAAAGGTTTCGTAAAAAGTGAAGTTGCTAAGAAAATTAAAATTAGAAAATTTCCGGAACTTATTTTCCAATATGACACTACAGCTGAATATGCATTACACATTGAAAGTTTAATCGCTAGTGTTAGTAAAAAGGAAAATAATGAAGAATAATTAGAATAAAAGAGCGACTTAATTACAGTGATGTCTTAATGTCACTTTGATTAAGTCGCCTCAATATGGTTATTTGCATTTTAAAATGAATTTGATGTGCTGATTCGATAAAATTGATTTTTTTGAATCGCCATATTGAATTATCCCTAATCAATAATTATATTTTCTAATTGTTTAAGTTTAAAGCTTTTAAGTATAAAGTAATATACAGAGTTTTATAGAATTAAAGAATTAAAGGAGAAAACAATGTTACAAGTAACAAATTTAGGTTTACGTTTTGCAGATAGAAAGCTATTTGAAGATGTAAATATAAAATTTACAAATGGTAACTGCTACGGTTTAATCGGAGCTAATGGAGCAGGTAAAACAACATTCTTAAAATTATTATCTGGTGAATTAGATTCACAACAAGGGCACGTTTCTTTAGGTAAGGGTGAACGTCTTGCAGTACTTCGTCAAAACCACTTCGCATACGAAGAAAACAGAGTTATCGATGTTGTAATGATGGGACATGAACGTCTTTGGGATGTTATGAACCGTAAAAATGAAATTTATATGAAAGATCCATTTACTGAAGAGGATGGAATCATTGCTGCTGAACTAGAAGGTGAGTTTGCGGAGATGGATGGTTGGACTGCAGAAAGTGATGCAGCACAACTTCTTGAAGGTCTAGGTATTCCTGTTGAATTTCATGAAATGCTTATGGGAGAACTTGATAATGCTATTAAGGTTAAGGTTCTTTTAGCTCAAGCATTATTTGGTAATCCAGATGTACTTCTTCTGGATGAGCCTACCAACGGTCTTGATATTAGTGCAATTAAGTGGTTAGAAGAGTTCTTAATTAACTTTGAGAACACAGTTATCGTAGTCAGCCACGACCGTCACTTCTTAAATAACATTTGTACTCACATTTGTGACTTAGACTTTGGTAAAATCCAACTTTACGTTGGTAACTATGACTTCTGGTATCAATCTAGTCAACTTGCTAGAAGAATGGCAGAAGACAACAACAAGAAAAAAGAAGAAAAAATTAAAGAATTACAAGAATTTATCGCGCGTTTCTCTGCGAACGCTTCTAAATCTAAACAAGCGACAAGTAGAAAGAAAATGCTTGATAAAATTACTCTTGATGATATTAAACCAAGTAGCCGTCGTTATCCATACGTTCGCTTTACACCAGATCGTGAAATCGGAAATGACTTACTTATTGTTGAAGGTGTAAGCAAAACTGTAGAAGGTAAAGAAGTATTAAGTAATGTTAGCTTCACTGTAAATCCTAATGATAAAGTTATCTTACTAGGGGATGAAGTTGCTAAAACTACATTACTAAAAATTCTTGCTGGAGAAATGGAACCAGATAGTGGTACAGTTAAATGGGGTATTACAACTTCTAGAAGTTATATGCCAAAAGATAACTCTGAGTACTTTGAAGGGTTAAAACTTTCATTAGTAGAATGGCTTCGTCAATATGCTTCTCCTGAAGAAGAAAGTGAAGCATACTTACGTTCATTCTTAGGAAGAATGTTATTCTCTGGTGAAGAAGCGCTTAAACGTGCTCACGTATTATCAGGGGGAGAAAAAATGCGTTGTATGTTATCTAAGATGATGTTATCTAAAGCTAACGTTATTCTTCTAGATGAGCCTACAAACCACCTTGACTTAGAATCTATTACAGCTGTCAATGAAGGTATTATTGCTTTCAAAGGTTCTGTATTCTTTACATCTCATGACTATGAGTTTATACAAACAATTGCGAATAGAGTAATTGAATTAACACCTGAAGGTGCAATTAACAAAGAGATGGACTACGAAAACTACCTAAGATTCAAAGGTATAATAGACTAATAAAAAATAAGGAGATATACTGCTTTGGTATATCTCCTTTTAGTATTGTTATTAAAAAATTACTTTCTCAAAAACTTGTTTAGTTACTTCGCTGAAAGCTTCTATTTCTTCTTTGGAAAATCTATCGAATTCTATTGAATCTATATCTAGTAACGCTACAACTTTATCATTTTGGATAATTGGAACTACTAATTCACTGTTAGTGTCACTATCACATGCTATGTGTCCTGGGAATTTGTGTACATCTTCAACATAAATAGTTTCTTTGGTTGTATAGCAATGTCCACATACACCTTTATTAAATGGTATGCGAGTACAAGCTACTTTTCCTTGGAATGGGCCTAAAACTAAGTTGTTGTTTTTTTCATCTAATAAATAGAAACCAACCCAGTTTGTATTTGGTAAGTACTCTTTGTATAGGGCTGATAGGTTTGATAAATTAGTAACTAAATTCTCTTCTCCTGATACTAAAGTAGTCGCTTGATTTATAAATAATTCTTTATTTTCTACTATGTTCATTAAAATACCTCTTTTAAAAGACTTTACTATATTTTCGCATAATAGTAACAAAAAATAAAGTGATAAGTATAATAGTTTTTAAATAATATTGTTTAGAAAGTTTAGAATGTAATTTATTTATTAATGATTATTTACTATGGTTAAAAAATAACAATAAATAAAAAATATTTAGTTATTTGCTAGATAAAAAAATATTGAAAAAAAATTAAAAAAGTGATTGAAACACTTTGTTTTTTGTGATAAAAATGGTATAATTTTGTTAGGTTATTGTATTAATAAACGTAAAAAATTAAATATAAAATTTCAGGGGGAAGATATATGACATATATATTTTTATTTGTGTGTATCCTTGTTCTTGGAGGAGTAGTTGCACTATTCGTCTTTAGAAATAGGAAAAAACAAGATTTATACCCTCTTTTAGTTATGAAAGATGAGCTAGAAAGAGAAACACTATCTGATGATTTGAAAAAAGTAAAAGCGCTGGAGATTGCTGGTAAAGCTGAAAAACTTTATGCTCAATGGGAAAGCGAATGGTACGAAATTCAAAGTATCGATATTGAAGAACTTGACAGAGATCTTTATAGTGCAGAAACTTATATTGATAAATTTAATTTCAAACGTGCTGATGAAGTAATTATGAACAGTGGTGAATTAATAGCAAATATTAAAGATAGAATCGCTGGAATAAGAAGAGAAATTAAAGAATTAACAGAAGTTGAACCTAGAAATAGAGAACTATATGAAGAAATCGTAGTTGAGTATAAAGAGCTTAATAGAGAACTATTAGCTAAGCGTCATCAATATGGAGCAGCCGCAGAACAATTTGAACAAAATATTAAAGAAATAGCTCCCCAACTTGATGATTTCAAACTTCTAACATCTACTGGTAAGTACATCGAAGCACAAGACAAAATTAATACTGTTAAGGGATTAATTGATAATCTTAAAGAAAGAATGGAAGTACTGCCTGATCTGTTAAAAGAAATTGAAAAAACTTGTCCAGCTCAAATTCAGTCATTAAGACTTAAAGTTGAGGAAATGGAGAAAAAAGGATTTAAACTTACTCACCTAGAAATTTCAAGTAAAATTGAAAGTATTGTTTGGCAATTAAGCGATGCTCGTGAAAAAGTTAAATCTGGAGATATTGATCTAATCGAAAACATTCTTGATGGTATTTATGATGTTATCGACGAAGTATCTAATGATCTTAAAAAAGAACTTGATTATAAAAAATACATTGAAGAAAACTATAGAGAAATAACTAATAAACTTGAATTACAAGATAAATTAAATGAAGCTCTATACAATAATATTCAAGAAATCAAAAATAGATACCAAATTTATCAAAAAGATGAAGAAATGGTTGCTAACTACTACGATGAGTTAAGTGATTTACTTGATGTTAAACATGATATTGATGTATATATTAATAATCAACCAAAACTAAACTATAAAGACTTAAAAGAAAAAGTAGAATTATTAGGTCAAGGATTAGAAAAAATTGAAGAAGACCAAACAAATTATTCTAGATACTTAACAAGTCTTCGTGAAGAAGAAGGTCACGCTCGTGAAAAACTTATCTTCATTAATCAAGAAAAAGAAGTTATTAAACGTAAATTAGATAACTCACGTGTTCCAGGATTCAGTGATAGATTTATCGTATTATATAAAGATGTAACTGATAGTTATAGATATGCGCTAGAGGAACTTAAAAAAGAACCTATCAATATCGATTTACTAAAACGTGCAGTTGCTGAAGCTGAAGAATCACTTGATATTTATGCATCAGAAGTAAATAACATTCTTACTGATATTGAATTAATTGAAAAACTTATTCGTTATGCGAACAGATACAGAAAAGATAACGTTGAATTCCACCAACAATTAACGGTTGCTGAGCAATATTATAGAGAGTATCGTTACAACAAAACTTTAGAAATTATTAGAAATTCTCTAGATAAAGTTGAGCCAGGTGCATACGAAAGAATTAGAAATTCAGTAAAACCTAGATAATATAAACACCCTAGTTTTAGAAATAAAACTAGGGTGTTTTTATGCAATAAAACTTTTTAAGAGTAATAAGTAAAAACCACTGTGACTATTTAATATTATAGTAACAGTGGTTTATTATATTTCTTATTACTTTCT
>NZ_JAPWCC010000037.1:0-16434 GCF_041433735.1 Gemella sp. 20925_1_85
AAAGTGTCTGAAAATATATTTTCAGACACTTTTTATATGCTATAATTTTCGTTAATATTATAACAAAGGAGAGCCTGTTAGTATTACTTTTTTTCATTATTAAAAGATATAAGAGAAAATTCAATTTTCATATCATTCTTAGTATCTTTATAATATAGTTCTGCTATATCTAATCCTATTTCATCTCTTGGCATCGGCTCTATTTGGGGCATATTATATAATGCTGTTGCCGGTATAAAATTATAGTATGAATTATACATTTCTTCAAATGCATTTCTATTGTTTATTTTATAATATCCATAGAAGCTTCCTATTAAAACTACTATTGTTATTATAAATATTTTCCATTTTTTACTTAGCTGTTTCATGAAAGCACCTACTTTTCATTATAGTAATCTTGTATGTCATTTTTATTATCTTCTAAACTTTTTATAAAGTTATAGGTTGGATGATGATTTTCTTTTATGTAATTTATATTACTTGGTACTCTTGCTATCCTTTTCCCCTCTACATCTACATATTTTTCACTAAGTTGATTGTAAATTTTATTTTTCATTTTTCAAGATCTATATTTTTTTAAATTCTTCTGCTCGATTGAGGATACCATTTTCAAGATTGTTGTAATATTCATTACTTACATTTATAAAATCAAGGTTTCTTTTTTTCATTATATTTATTATATTGACCGCATCTAAATCAGCCTTATAATCATCATTCCCTATACTTGGCTTAGTATCGGCTACATCTGTTGTATCACCTAACCACCCTGACATGTCATTTGTATTTTCATGTCCTCCACGCAAATCTGCAAGACGTGATTTTCCATACAGATGCGTAGCCATTGTAATATATTGATGAGAAAAGTCTGTTTTACCTTTAAACGCATCTATCTGTTTATTCCACAATTTTTCAAACTCATCCTCTGTTATTTCACGTCCTAATACCGTTTCCATAGTTTTTTTATATTGTGGAAGTAGTTCTTTTTGTATAGTATTATAGTAGCCATAATTTTCATGCTGTATTCTAACTTTATATTTTAAATATACGTATTCGCTTTCGGTTAGTTTGAAATTTATTGTCATTTGTTCCTTTATATCTAGATCTTTATACATTTGACCAGCTGTATTATTCCACATAAACCGTTTCAATAAACCGTTATCCTCATGACCATAACTCAACCCACCAAGTAATCTCGTAAACACATAGTCTTTTCTATCTTTTCTTATTTTAGGATTATTATAAATATTTCTTTTAAGCTTTACAATTATTCTTGCTGCTTTATCGTCAAAACCATATTGAACTTTTAAGGTCTCCTTATAGTCAAGCTCATCTTGGGTATAATCTCTTTCTTGCCATTTACCTTCTATTATATCCGTCCACTCCATCTCTTCTCTACTTGGTATTGAGAACGTTTTTGAAAAAGGACTCCATCTTTTTTCTGCTATTGCCATTCTTTGTTCAACTACATTCTCTAAAGCTTCTATGATTTTCCAAGTGTTATCCCCCCTATTAGAAATTGGGGGGGCATAGTTATTTTTTGACTCGAAAATTAAAAAATACAACGTCAATTTTCTTAACCGTGACCATTCTCTTTGATATGTTAATAGCCCTATTGTAGCATCTTACAACCATTTTGACTACTAAAAACAGGTCTTGTCTGACCGCAGATGACCGGCGATGACCGCATGGCTCCGATCATGCTATCGTCTATCTGCTAGACAAGACCTATGATTTTATATAAAGAGTTGATATTGCAATAATTTAACTTTTATGCTACAATGAGCATATACTAAATTTAGGAGGAGTCAAAATGAAAATACTAAATATTATCGTTGGTGTTTTTTACTTAATCTTCGGATTATTCTTATGGAATCATCCTTTAGATACAATTGCTACATATTCAATTGCATTTGGGATAACACAATTATCAGCTGCCAGTGCACTCTTAATTTATAGCTTATATAAAAAGGTAAAACCTATTCCTTGGGGAAATATATTAGTATCCCTTGCAATTGGACTAAGTATGTTCTTAGTACCATTTGTTTCATTAATAGTTATTTTATGGATATTTATTTTTAGTTTTTTAAGTATGTCAATATTTCACCTTCAAAGCCTACTTAGAAACAGGGACCAAAAATGGTATATGATACAGATAGCTCTAGCAGTTTTAGGTATCATTTATTCTTTTATTATGTTATTAAATCCTATTGTAGGATTTGCAACTATAGCTAAAATATTAGCATTTGGAGTCATAACAAACGGTTTATCATATATTTTTTCGTTAAATAAAAATTAGCATAAAAAGTGTCTGAAAATATATTTTCAGACACTTAGATTGTTGACAAAAATACCGAAATATCAAGCTAGTATTGATGTTATGGTATTTTTTTTCAAAAAAAATAAGCCTTAAGGCAAAAATCCAGTAGTATTTAGTAGTATTAAGAGGGTTTATACCTCTCTTAATGCGATTGTTTTCATATTTTGGACGCAACAAGACAGCCAAGCGTACGACTGTACTTTGGCTTTTCCTCTATATCGTGCATACCTGTATCCGTGATTTTGTTTAGAATCCGCAAAGCTACGTTCTATTGTTTCTTTTCTTCTCTTATACAATAGTTTTCCTTCTTTTGATATACGTCTTAACCTAGCTTCATCATAATAATCCGCATTTATATGGCGTCTTATTATTTTCTTTTCGTTTTTATCATCACTCTTATATTGTTTATATCCATTTCTATCAATGTTTCTGTATCTAAATATTTCTCCTGTTCGTTTATCCACATATATATCTTTTTCTTGTAAGTATTTAAAATATTTGTTATCTTTTGATCTTGAGAATCTTCTATATCCTATTACTGAAAATATATTTTTTTTATCTAACTGTTTTAGTATGTCTAGAGAATAATATCCGCTATCTAACGCAACTTTACCTGGTATTAATCCAAAGGTTTTTTCTATCTGATTTAGTCTATCTATATACGGACCGCTATCATGAGTATTACCTGGAGTTATATGGCAATCTATAATTATATTGTTTTTCCCATCGACAGTTCTATGGTCTAAATACATAAAACCTTCTTCTTTATGGTCTCTGTGATAATATCCACTATCCGGATCGGTAGTGTTAATTTTCTGCTTTTTTACAACTTGTTCCTCTTTGTACTCAAAAGGCTTTTTTCCTTTTTTGTTTCTCTCTTCATTTATTTCTTTTTCTAAATCTAATTTTCTTTTTTTTATTTTTGTAGTTACTTCAACTTTGAATTTCTTTTTATTTGCGTTGGCTTTAATATGTGTTGAATCAGTAAAAAACTCATTACCACCTACTAGTTTCTTTTCTATTGCTTGATTTACTATATTAATAAATATTTGTTCGAACACATCAGTTCCTTGGAAACGTCGAATATAGTTTTGTGAAAATGTAGAGTAGTGTGGAACTGGTTTAGAAAATGGTATCCCTAAAAACCATCTAAATGCAGCATCTGTTTCTATTCTTTTTATTGTTTCTCTCATTGATTTTATTCCATAGAAATCTTTTAAAAACACTAATTTGAATAATACTACAGGGTCTAAACAATTTCTACCTGATGTGTGGCTATAGTATTCTTCTGTCAAATCATAAATAAATTTAAAATCAATTGCTTCGGCTACTTTTCTTAAAAAGTGATTTGTAGGAACTAGTTCTGATAACGTCATTAATATTATTTCATCTTTGATATTTTCTTTTTTATTAAACATACTAAAAACCCCCTCTATATACTTATATTATAACATTTTCAGCACTTTTTCTCATTAAAATAGGCTGCTGACTCATGCAGTTTCTGCATTTGTCAACAGCCTGAAAATAATCCTCAACCTAGTGTTGAGGATTATTTTTTTGTGTACTTAATTAATTGTAAGTGTAGTGAGTAATATGTTAAAAAAAAGGAGAGTAAAATGTTTGTGATAGAAATGAGTATATTTTGATGTAATAAAGCTATACGTTATCTTTATCAAAGATAATAAGATATAATTAAAGGGAAAAATGTGTGCTGGAGCGATAGAAAAATGAACTTAGTAGAAGAAAGAGAACTAAATTATAAGATTAATATTGTTAGAGATGAGCTGGAATTTCAATTATTGACAGTTGAATTCGATGCTGTAGATTATTCAAAAATTCATGCGGAGATTGTCGTTAAAAAAGTTAATAATAAAGGATTTATACTAGAATTTCCAGATTATGAAGAAGTACCTAGAGGCTTTTTAGGGCTCATGAACTATTATGCCTTAGGGTATAGTGGTGCAACACTTCATGTCAGGGGAGATAGGGGGAGAAGTGAAAATAAGCAACCTGCTTCAATTTATTTTCCTTTTCTAAATAATAATAGCGATGAGGAGTTATATTATAATTATGCCTATCAAGATGGGATAGATTTCGTGAGTATTCTAAAAAGAGAATTTCCGAATTTAGAGGTGAATGTTGTTGCTAAAGGCCAAGGAGCAGCAATAGGAATTGTGGTTTCAGCTGTAGGAGAGTCAGTTAATAGGCTATTTATTTCAAATGTGCAGAACTTTGATTTTAAATATATTTTTGATAATGATCTTGATGTAGGTGTGTATGATGGAATAAGAGAATATGCGCGTAACTATCCTGAAAGAGAAGAGTATTTATTGATGAGATTAAAAGAAATAGATGTCTTAAAATATGCAGAGAGAGTTGATGCAAAAGTGTATTTTGGATATTCAAATCTAGATGAAAAGAATAGTATTCTTAATAATAAGTTAGAAAGAATATTTAAACAAAACGAAGTTACTATCTTTGAGTGTGAAGAAGAAAATCTTCATGTCAAGTTACTTGAAAAGTGGTTGAAAAATACGATGAAGAGCAGTGCTGATAAGTAATCTTAGTAATTAGAAAAAGATCCGAATCTAGATAGTTACATAAATTTATAGGAGACATGAAGTCTTCGTTTACAAATGTATATTAACATATTAGACTCGGATTATTTATTATTTAAGTTTTTCTAATTCTTTTGTAAGTGATTCTTCTGTCACCGCACCAGCAATTCTAGTTTCAAACGTACCATCACTATTGATTAAGATGTGAGTCGGGAATGAACGAATTGCGTAGTTTATGATGAAGCGGTCATTGACATCGAAAAGAACAGGGTAAGTAGCCCCAAGTTCTTTTGCTTTATTAAGGATTACATCTTTACCTTTGTCTTGAGGACTTTGGTTTTTGAACTCTGCATCATTAGGAGAAGTCATTGATAAAAATACATAGTCTTTATTGTTTTTGTATTTTTGATATACTTTTTCTAATTCTGGAATTTCTCTCATACATGGTCCGCACCAGCTAGCCCACATATTGATATAAACTTTCTTACCTTTGAAGTCGCTAAGTTTTACTGTTTTTCCATCTTTGTCCATAGCTGTGAAATCGTAAGCTTGAACAGCTTTATTTTCGCTAGTTGAAGATGTTGCAGTTTGTTTATTTGTTTCTTCTTTTTTCTCTGAAGAGCCAGAAGAACACGCATTTAAAATTAGAGCACTACTAAGAAGAGTTGCGCTAAGTATTGTTAGTTTTTTCATATTATTTTCCTCCAATTCAAATCACAAGTTTAAGAAAAATATCTAGTTAAAGTGATAAATGATCCACTCAGGATTAAGATACCGATTAAGATAAGGATAATCCCTGAGATAACTTGTGTGTATTTTAGTGTGTTTGTATGTTTTTTGAATAGTTCTAATAATTTTGAAGCGAAGAATGCAACAAGGATAAACGGTAAGATAAATCCTAAGCAGTATGCAAGAATTAAAAGAACACTCATTATTCCAGTATGACTAGATGCATACAGGAAAACACTGGCTAAGATTGGTCCGATACATGGTGTCCAAGAAAAGCTAAAAGTGAATCCCATTAAAAAAGCAAGAATCGGAGTAGTTTTATTTCCTTTTCTTTTAACTTTATTTTTTATTGAAAATTCTTGTTTTAAGAATCCTATTTTAAATACTCCTAGTTGTAATAATCCCATAAAGATGATTAATACACCACTGACGATTTGCAATGTTTTAATATTTTCATTTAAGAAAATACTAATAAAACTTGTTGCAAAAGCTAGGATGAAAAATGTTGAACAAATACCTAGTACGAATGATAGTGTATTTGTAATAGTGTTACGTTTATTGAAGACTAGTTCTCCGCGTTCGTTCATTTCTTTTTTTCCTGCAAGAATACCGATATAGATAGGTAATATAGGTATTACACAAGGAGAAAGGAATGATAGAAGCCCTTCTAAGAAGACAAGAATCATCTTTAAGGCGGAGCTAGCTGTATTAAAATCTGTCATAAAACCCCCTTGAAAATAAAATTTAAAATTACAGGTTTACTATATAATAAAAACGCTTAAAATGCAATTGAACTGCTTATAGAACGTCGTTAATGTTACGAATTTTGCATAATGTAACAGAGAGTTATCGTTATTATTACAAAATTGTTACAAACCTTGAAAAAGGCTTCATGAGAACATATAATGGTAGTATGTCAAGATTATATAACGAAGTTCAACAGAAGTTGAATGAGGTTTATGATATTTATAGTTTAGAAAAAATAGTTTATAGAAATTAAAAATTTAGAAATTAAAACAGTATTTATTATAGATAAATGAGTCGTTTGACTCAAACCTAATTTTAAGGAGATTAGAATAGATGAGTAAATTACAAAAATTAGTAGCCGCAACGGCAATCGTATCAACAGTAGGAGTAGGATTAGCGCAAATCGCAGACGCTGATACATATACAGTAAAGAAAGGTGATACTCTTTGGGATATCGCAATCAACAACGGAACAACTGTTGATCAACTTATGCAAGATAATAACTTAACAAGTTCATTAATCTTCCCTGGAGATAAATTAACTTATAACACAACAGTAGCTCAAGTAGCTCAAGCTAAAGAACAAGGATACTACACAGTAGTATTAGGAGATACTTTAGGAAAAGTTGCTAACAGATTCGGTGTTACAGTAGACGAACTTGTTAAATTAAACAACATTTCAGATCCTAACTTAATCTACGTTGGGACAGTATTAAAAGTTGATGGAAATGCAGTAAAAACTGCTGAAGTAACAGTTCCAAAAGCAACTGTAGTGGAAAACACTCCAGAAAAAACTGTAGCTAAAGTTGACCCAGTTCAAACAGTTGCACCAAAAGCTGCTGCAACAGTAGCTCCAACAGCTCCAGCTGCAGCGTCAAAAGCGGCAGCTACACCAGTGGCTCCAGCGAAAGCTGAAACAAAAGCTGTAGAAACTAAAAAAGAAGAAGCTCCAAAAGCTGAAGTTAAGAAAGAAACACCAGTAGCTACACCAGCTGTAGCTAAAGCAGCAGAAAAACCAGCTGCAACTCCAGCAGTTGCAACAGCAGCACCAACAGTAACAGCTAAAACTCAAGCTCCAGCGGCTGCAGCAACAACTCAAGCAGCATCTTCAAACAAAGGAGCTGCAATCTACCAAGCTGCATTAGCTCAATTAGGAACTTTCCAAGATTGTACAATGTTAGTAACAAATGCTCTTAAAGCAGTAGGAATCAACTTCCACGATTGGCCAGCAGGATACATGAGCTTAGGAACAGTAGTTCCAGCATCTCAAGCTCAACCTGGAGACTTAGTTTACTATGCAAATGGTGGTATGGGAGCAGCTCACATCGGAGTTTACGCAGGTAACGGACAAGCTATCCACGGTGGATGGAATGGAAACCAAACTGTAATTAATACTGCAAACTTAGGTAGTGGACCAGTTTACATCCGCGTTAAATAATTAAAGAATAAATAAGAGTAAGAAGCGATTGGAATATCCAGTCGCTTCTTTTTTTATGTTGTTTATTGACTTCGATGTTGGAAGATATCTATGCTACGATATTAATACTTATTCTCTAAAAGATCCCCATGTACTTGTTCTCTCACTTCCGTTATGTGTTCCAGTAGCGACGTAGTGGCGCTCATTTGAATAGGAAATATAGCTGATCCAAACAAATCCTTCTTTAATTACATAGCTATCATAGTAGATGCGCTCTCCTTTATAATAAGTGTTGGTAACTTTTCCGAGTTTGCAATGACCAGTTTCAGGAATCCTAGTCCATTCTTCAGTTGAATCGTAGCTAGGTCTGATAAATCCTGCGAGATAAGTATCATCACGACTCATAATACGGGCGATACCTCCGCGTTCAGGTGTGCCATCAACATTTTGTTCTACAGAGGTAATAGTTCCTCCATTTACCTCAATCACTATACCGACATGACCGAATTTGTCCCAATCACCCCAATGCCAAATTGCTATGTCTCCTGGAGCTATTTCATCGTCACCCTTGAAATAACGTCTCCAACCAGGAGGAATTGGATTAGTTAGGTAATCGATGGCATTACCATAAATTTGGAAATCCGCGAAATTTTTTACATAAGCCATAGTTAGATCTACGCATTGTGCTCCGTACATTCCATCCATATCAATCCATTTATAGACATTATCCTTTGCCCAGTTAACCATTGTTTGTTGACTTGTCATAATATTTACTCCCTTATATTAAACTATTCTTTGATATTAATATTTAACTTTGTTTCTATAATACGTGTAAGTTCATTTAAACTTTTACCTATATTTTGTAGAGTATTGTCTAGTTTGAGTAGAAAGAAAACCGCTACAAAGATAGGGAAACCTACAGTATTGATAAAATTTAGTATATCCATAAAAAAAAGGTGCGGCTTGAACCGCACCTCCCTCCCTTCTATTATTGAAGTTCGCTTACTTCACGAGTAGTGTAAGTAGCTTTTTTGAATCCTGTAAGGGTATGTTTGTCGTTGTTAAGAACTTTTGTATCAACAATTTTTCTTGCAACAGCCTCTACAGTAGCCTTACTTAAATCATCTTTTGGAAATGATAAAGCGATGTGATAAGTTTTTTTGTTATCAGTATTAAAGTAAATGTTTAATTTTTTCTCCATAATTATATACCCTCCTAAAATTATAGTGATTCTTTTGTGCTTGTGACAATATCTTCAATGTTTTTAGCAATTAGTTTTTTCAACTCTTCGCCGACTTCTTTCAAAGCAGTGTCTTCAGCAGTAGGGGCAACTTCGAAGTTATAACTTTTAACTACTCGTTTTTCTCCCTTAGGTTCGTTATAGTTTAGATGCAAAACTTTTTTTAAAATTTTCATAATAAAAATCTCCCTTGTTTTATATTTATATTTTGTCTTAGGCCTCTGACACTAAACATATCGAAGTGTATACGAGATATTTCTCAACTAAAAAAATTGATTATGGTGAAATTATTTAAGTTAAATTTTATCTTTATAAATTATAATTAAAAAAAGTAGTGGAAATATGCAAGAAATAGTATTATAATATATTAGAAACAAAGGAGGGGAATACAATGAAAGATAATAGATTATTGAAAGTATTATGGGGAATTGTATTAGCTATTTTCTTATGTAGTGCTCTATTTATAGGTATAAGTTATTTTACAGGTGGAGATAATTCTACTAAGAAAAAAGATAACGAAACTACTTCGTCATCATCAAGTGATAAAGATAAGAGCAAGGACAAAGATAAAGAAAAAGACAGCTCTAAGTCTAAATCAAAAGAGAAAAGTGATGAGGAAAAATATAGAGAGAATAAAGATTCTAATAGTAAAGATAATTCATCTTCTTCAAACTCATCTGATAAATCAGAAAGTAATAAATCAAGTAATACTAACAAAACTGTAAGTAATACGCAAAATAATGCTAATAACAATAACAGTAATAGCAATAATAGTAATAATGTAGCAAATAACTCTAATAAAGAAGAGAAAAAAGAAGTAACAGAAGCGAATGGTGGAGCAGTAGCCCCAGGAACATTCAGCAATTCAGAAGCTGCGCATAACTACGCTAATGAAGAAATTAATAGATTGGCAAAAGAGAATAAGAAAAACTATAGTTACACATTAGGTAGAAACGATAAAGGTGAAGTTGTTGTAAAAATTACTGAAGGATAATAGGAGAACTCATAGAACTCTAAAAAGGAGCGCTATGAGTTTTTTCTTTATAGTGTAGCATATGAAATGTGGGGAGTTAAAAGTGAGATGAAATATCTGTAAATCTTAGCAAAATACTATAAGAAGTGGTATAATATAGAGTAAGTATGAAAAAGGATATGAAACTATGAAAAACAACAAGTTCACTAAAATTTTAATATACAGTGTTTGTTCACTTGTTTTAGCGGGTATTATTTTTTTAGCAATAAGTTATTTTGGTAAAGAAGAATCTGTGCAGAAGAATGATACTTCACAAAATTCTAAAAAGCAAGAACAGGTAGATAAAACAAAAGATAAAGAAGATGTTAAAGAAAATAAGACTGAAGAGAACAATGATCGAACTGTAAAACAGCAAGAGGAACAAAAAACTGAGAATAAAAATACTGGCTCAGTAGAGAATAAAGTTACACAAAATGAAAACAAAAATGCAAGTACGGTAAATGGTGGAGAAGTTGCAAAAGCACCAAAACAACAAGATTATAATGGAAAAAAACTATCTAGCTCAGAAGGAGTTGGAACTACAGGAAAAGTGTTTGAATCTCAAAAAGAAGCCCTAGACTTCGGGAAAAAAGAAGTGAAGAGATTGACTGATGAGGACAAAAAATCAAGACAGTTTTCTATTAGTAAGGTTACTGCAGAAGATGGGAGTTTAGTAGGTTGGACAGTGGATATTTTTGAAGACAATAATGAGGAAAAAGTAGTATCAAATCCAGCTACTACAGAAGAAAATAAAGAATAAAAAAAGAATGCGAGGGAATTGCTTAGTATTTAAAAGTATTAAGCGAAAAACTCGCTATCTTTATATTTACATAAAAATAGTAAGAGGTGAGGTGAAAAAATGAGAATAGGAATAGTTGCTGAATTTAATCCGTTACATAGTGGACACAGATATTTAATAGAGTGTGCAAGAAAATTGGCTGATAAAAATAATGGTGAAGTTATTTGTGTGATGAGTGAATTTTTCACACAAAGGGGCGAAGTCGCGATAGTTGATGGTTATACACGCGCTAGAGAGGCTGTGCGAAGTGGTTGTGATATGGTTATTGCTCTGCCTTATCTTGGGAGTGTCGCATATGGTGATGATTTTGCTAAAAAGAGTATAGAGATATTATCTGGTGCTGGAATAACGCACTTAATCTTCGGGACTGAAAATGATGATGTCAGTGTTTTTGAAGAAATTTACACAAAACAGCAAAATAATAATGAAGAAGAATATAAGAAACTATTAAAAACTGGTCTTAATCACGCTAAGATTAATAGTGTATTATATGGTTTGGAAAATAACAATCCAAATTTCAGTTTGGCATATAGTTACTATAAAGCTATTAGAGAAGCGGGATTAAATATCCAAATGATACCTATAAAAAGAGAAGGGCAAGGTTTGAACAATTCAGATATTTCAGGAGAGATTCATCTGAGTGCGACTGCTATAAGGAATAATATAGATGATGAGAAGATAGAGAAATACCTTTCAAAAGAGATGGTTACTGATCTGAGAAGAGAGACTATAGCATCCGAGACCGCGTTATTTCCATATTTAAAATATAAGATTTTATCTTTAGGTAAAGAGGGAATAAAGAAAATTTATGATGTTGGTGAAGGGTTAGAAAATAGAGTTTATGAAGCGTCGCTTAAAGCGGAAAATTATAGTAACTTAGTAGAATTAATATCTACTAAAAGGTATAGTAATAAGAAAATTCAGAGGGTACTGCTACATATTTTAACAAATACTACAAAAGAAGATTACAAAGAGAATTTTTCTACTAATAATTTTAGAGTGCTAGCCGTGAAAAAGAGTAAAGCAGCTATCATAAGAGAGATTAATAGAGAAGGTAAAATTAGTCTTCATCCACTTCTAAATAGCAAAAATAGTATGAAGTTTGAGCAAGATATTAAGGTAGCGAGAATATATGAATTGCTATTTAGTAACAAAGATATCTTTAGAGAAAATGTACAAATAATAGATTAATTGTTAAACAGAGAATTATGTAATATGATTCTCTGTTTTTTGTTTTTTTGTATAAAGGGATAGAATTACTCTTTAATTTATAAATAAAATGAAGAGTTAGTAGTTAATTGATAAAGGTTATTTAGTATTTTAATAATATTATTATAATATTATTTGATTATTTTATGATATATAATGTGATGGATTATATTAAAACTGTAATAAGGAAATATTTTTCCAATTATATTATTTATATAAAAGTTGATAGTAAAAGATATAAGAAACTGAAAAAAGGGTTAAATTATAAAAAAGAAAACGATTTCTTCAGAATGTTAAATAGTTATTTAAAATATATTTTTACGATTTTTTAAAAGTTCACTGGATGAACAATAAAAAGTACTAAGAATAAAGATGATTTTCAACAATAATAACGAAGAATATATTTTATAATTTAATATATATTATACTATTAGGACATGGTTATGATTTGAAAAAAACAGTAAAAATTGGTAAGATATAGGGTATGAAATAATGATTATAAAATAGGATAGTAATGCATATTTGTCTGTGTTTTATTATCCTTTAATGGAGAAAAAAATATTAGTTAAGTCGAAGTGATAAATTTTTAAGGAGGGATGCATCAGTGATAGGAAAAAATAATCAATATTTAAAGAAAACAAAAGAAGGAACAAAAGTAGAAACTTACTCGATTAAGAAATTTAAGGTAGGTACTGCATCAGTAGTGATAGGTGCAAGTATCTTTTTTGGTGCTGGAGCAGTAGCTCAAGCTAGTGAAGAAGTTTCTAAAAACACAACAACAGATAATTCAAAAGATGAGGGTGTGACATTAGGAGGTGCAGTCTCTGAAAAAGCAGTGGCTAAACCAGTTGTTAAAGAAGCTACAAAAGAGGAAGTAGCAGCAGGTGTAGCTGCAAAATTAGGAGTAAAGGAAACTGAAAAAGAAGTTGCAAAAGAGCCTGTAAAAACGTTAGATAAAACACAACTATCAAGCTTTATTAGTGAAATTGAAGGAAAGATTTCAAATGGAGCTTATGCGAGTAAAACAGAAGAGAGTGTGGCTAATTTAGTAGCTGATTTAAATGCAGCAAAAGCAACTTTAGCCAGCGCAACAACACAAGAAGAACTAACTAAAGCATATCAAAAATTAGTGGTTTCTGTTAACTCAAAACTAAGAAATAAACCAGTTGAGAAAAAAGAAACTCCAGTAGTAGAGTCTGCAACTTCTAAGGAAACTGTAGGTGAAAAAGCTGAAAATACTGAAAAGAAAGTTGAGACTAACTCAGCAGGAAATGTGGAGAAAAAAGTTGAGACTAACTCAATTGAAAACACAGGAGCGAAAGATCCTCGTAATGGAAAAGAGATAGCGAAGAATACTGCATTCCGTGCAGCTGTCAATCAAGATCCGAAGGTAGATTTCACATTCTCGATTCCAGATGAGAAGAAAATCTATATCTATAACGAAGAGCATTTTTCATTAGAAATTCCGGTATATTCTGAAACAGGAAAGATTCGTTATGCAACGATTAAGAAAGGATCAAGACAAAGATTCCCAAATGTTGTAGGTACGGAAAATGATCTGGATGTTGAATTTGGATTCACAGCTACGGTAATAAATCGTGCGGAGACAGCAGGAGTAACGTCGGATGCGAGTCAAGCAAATCCTGCGAAAATCGTCATTACGGGTCGTCCGAATGACATACTAAAAAAACATAGGGATTACACAAAACAAGAGAACCAAACATTAAATGTTGGTACTCGTTATATTCAGGTAGTTGATGATCAAGGTAGAGAGAATCTTAAAAAAGGTGATAGTATTGCAGACCCAGGATATTTCTATTTAGTCCTAAAATCACAAGCCAAAAAATATGCACTAAGATCTCAGGGTACGGATGAAAAGATTTCTGTAAGTAGTTTAACAAATCCAACAGCGGAAGATTTGAAGAAAATCAAAGATAGTATTCAATTAGAATATTCAACAACAAACGAAGATGCAAGATTTGCTGATAAACGTGGAACTTTAGTAGAACATCCTGAAGATGTTATTCAATCGGTTAATATCGTTGGAAATAATATTGTTGTTACATTTACAGACGGTTCTACGAAGACAAAACCGGTAAGTGAAATTGTACAAAAAAATATTCCACCGGTTGTTAATCTACCGTATTCAAACGAAGCGAACAGAAATATTTATATATATTCTGGTGAAGAAACAGACCTAACATTTACTGCAACGGATGAATCTAAAATTAAAGATCTAAAACTTCGTGGTCCTGGTGATATTAACTACAATAATGCAACTAGTTTTGGGTTAGCAGTAGGGAATATTGTTGATAGTGCAGTAACTAGTGGAGAAGGTTCTATATCTGAAGATAAGAAAACAGCAACAATTAAAATGACTGGAACTACTAACCTAAGAGATGGTCAAAAGTGGACAAGTGTTATCGTTGCAAAAGATGACAACGATGGAGAAAGTGCACCTTTTAACGGAAGAATTAATGCAACTACTAATCCTGCAGAACGTCAAAAAATAGCGGGATATGTTGAATTCGTAGTGAAAAACCAAACATCAAAATACGATATTAAAGCACCTGAAGGTAAGGTAAGTGTAGTAGATCCTGCGAATGTAACTGCAGAAGAATTTGAAAAAATTAAAGAAAAAGTAAAAATCGAATACTCTCAAACTAACGACGATGCAAATCTTACAAGTAAGAGAGGACAGGCTGTAGACAATCAAGCGACAAGAATTTCTACGATTACAAAAGATGCTAATGGAAATCTTGTTGTGACATATAAAGATGGTTCAACTGATACAAAACCTTTATCAGAGTTCACAAGTTTGAATAAACAACCTGCAATTGATGCAGTTAACAAAGCTGCTGAAGATAAAATTGCGGAAATTAATAGAAATACAAATGCTACTGCTGAAGAAAAAGCAGTTGCAATCGAAAAAGTTAATGCCGATAAGACGAAAGCTTTAACAGCAATTAATGATAACTCGGTGACGACAAAAGCAGCATTAGATAATGCGAAAACATCAGGAACAACAGCGATTAGCAATGATAATCCTGTAGCAACAAAGAAAGATACAGCAAAAGCAGCTATCGATACAGCTTTAAGAGAGAAAGAAGCTGCGATTGATGCGAATAATACTCTGACAACAGAAGAGAAGAATGCAGCGAAAGCAGATGCACAGGCAAAAGCGACTGCAGCGAAAACAGCGATCGACAACGCGACAACAAATGCAGCTGTGGACTCAGCTAAAACTGCAGGTACAACGAGTGTAAGTTCAGTAACACCAACAGCAGTAGCGAAACCAGCGGCTAAGAAAGCTATTGAAGATGCGCTGAATGCGAAAATAGCACAACTTGATGGAAGAAATGATTTAACAACAGAAGAGAAGAATGCAGCCAAAGCAGATGCACAAGCAAGAGCAACGGCAGCCAAAGCAGCAATCGACAATGCAACAACAAATGCAACTGTAGATAGTGCTAAAACATCGGGTGTTGCTGATGTTGAAAGTGTCAATCCACAAGCAAGTCAAAAGAAAACTGATGCAAAAAATGCAGTTGATGAAGCATTAAAAGCAAAAGAAGCAGCTATAGATGCAAATAACGACTTAACAGCGGAAGAGAAAGCAAAAGCGAAAGCTGATGCTAAAGCAAAAGCAGACGCAGCGAAAACAGCAATCGATAACGCAACGACAAATGATGCAGTAACTCAAGCTAAAAACGATGGAGCAACAAGTGTAGATTCAGTAAATCCAACAGCACAAGCGAAGCCAGCAGCTAAGAAAGCAATAGACGATGCCCTAAAAGCTAAAAATGACGCAATCGATGCGAACAACGACTTAACAGCGGAAGAGAAAGCAAAAGCGAAAGCTGATGCTAAAGCAAAAGCAGACACAGCGAAAACAGCAATCGACAACGCGACGACAAACGCAGCGGTAGAACAAGCTAAGGCTGATGGAGCAACATCAGTAAATTCAGTAAATCCAACGGCGCAAGCAAAGCCAGCGGCTAAAAAAGCGATAGATGATGCACTTAAAGCTAAGAACGATGCGATTGATGCGAACAACGACTTAACAGCGGAAGAGAAAGCAAAAGCTAAGGAAGATGCGAAAGCAAAAGCCGACGCAGCGAAGACTGCGATTGACAACGCGACAACAAACGCAGCGGTAGAACAAGCTAAGACAGATGGAGCAACATCAGTAGATTCAGTAAATCCGATAGCACAAGCGAAGCCAGCAGCTAAGAAAGCAATAGACGATGCACTAAAAGCTAAGAACGACGCGATTGACGCGAACAATGACCTAACAGACGAAGAGAAAGCAAAAGCTAAGGAAGATGCGAAAGCAAAAGCAGACGCAGCAAAAACAGCAATCGACAACGCGACGACAAACGCAGCGGTAGAACAAGCTAAGACAGA
>NZ_JAPWCC010000038.1:0-15282 GCF_041433735.1 Gemella sp. 20925_1_85
GCCAAACCAGCAGCTAAGAAAGCAATAGACGATGCGCTTAAAGCTAAGAACGATGCGATCGACGCAAACGACGACTTAACAGCGGAAGAGAAAGTAAAAGCTAAGGAAGACGCGAAGGCAAAAGCAGACGCAGCGAAAACAGCGATTGACAATGCGACGACAAACGCAGCGGTAGACCAAGCTAAAACTGATGGAGCAACAAGTGTAAGTTCAGTAAACCCAACGCCAGTGGCAAAACCAGCAGCTAAAAAAGCAATAGATGATGCCCTAAAAGCTAAGAATGACGCAATCGACGCAAACAACGACTTAACAGCGGAAGAAAAAGCAAAAGCTAAGGAAGATGCGAAAGCAAAAGCAGATGCAGCAAAACAAGCAATCGACAACGCAACAACAAATGATGCAGTAACACAAGCTAAGGCTAACGGAACAACAGAAGTAAACAACGTAAATCCAACGCCAGTAGCGAAACCAGCGGCTAAAAAAGCGATAGACGATGCACTGAAAGCTAAAAATGATGCGATTGACGCGAACAACGACTTAACAGCGGAAGAAAAAGCAAAAGCTAAGGAAGATGCTAAAGCAAAAGCAGATGCAGCAAAACAAGCGATCGACAATGCAACAACAAATGATGCAGTAACACAAGCTAAAAATGATGGAGCGACATCAGTAGATTCAGTAAATCCAACACCAGTGGCAAAACCAGCAGCTAAAAAAGCAATAGACGATGCATTAAAAGCTAAGAACGATGCGATTGATGCGAACAATAACTTAACAGATGAAGAGAAAGCAAAAGCTAAGGAAGATGCAAAAGCGAAAGCCGACGCAGCGAAAACTGCAATTGACAATGCGACAACAAATGCAGGAGTGGAACAAGCTAAAATTGATGGAGCAACAAGTGTAGATTCAGTAAATCCAATGCCAGTAGCGAAACCAGCGGCTAAGAAAGCAATAGACGATGCATTAAAAGCTAAGAATGACGCGATCGATGCAAACAACGACTTAACAGACGAAGAGAAAACTGCGGCGAAAGCCGACGCAAAAGCGAAAGCCGATGCAGCGAAGACTGCGATTGATAATGCGACAACAAATGCAGGAGTAGAACAAGCTAAGGCTAACGGAACAACAGAAGTAAATAATGTAAATCCAACACCAGTAGCGAAACCAGCAGCTAAGAAAGCAGTAGACGATGCGTTAGCTGATAAGATCAAAGCAATCGAAGCAAATAACGACTTAACAGACGAAGAAAAAACTGCAGCTAAGCAAGAAGCGCAAGATAAGGCAACTGCAGCGAAACAAGCAATCGACAATGCAACAACAAACGCAGGAGTGGACCAAGCTAAGGCTAACGGAACAACAGAAGTAAACAATGTAAATCCAACGCCAGTAGCGAAACCAGCGGCTAAGAAAGCAATCGATGATGCACTGAAAGTTAAGGAAGCAGCGATCGATGCGAATAACGACTTAACAGATGAGGAAAAAGCAGCAGCCAAGCAAGAAGCGCAAGACAAGGCAGCTGCAGCGAAGACTGCGATTGATAATGCGACAACAAACGCGGGAGTAGACCAAGCTAAGGCTAATGGAACAACAGAAGTAAACAATGTAAATCCAACGCCAGTAGCGAAACCAGCGGCTAAGAAAGCAATCGATGATGCACTGAAAGCTAAGGAAGCAGCGATTGATGCGAATAACGACTTAACAGACGAAGAAAAAACTGCGGCTAAAGAAGAAGCTAAAGCCAAAGCAGCTGCAGCGAAGACTGCGATTGACAACGCGACAACAAATGCAGGGGTAGACCAAGCTAAGGCTAATGGAACAACAGAAGTAAACAATGTAAACCCAACGCCAGTAGCGAAACCAGCAGCTAAAAAAGCAATAGAAGACGCACTAAAAGCTAAGGAAGCAGCGATTGATGCGAACAATGACTTAACAGATGAGGAAAAAGCAGCAGCTAAGCAAGAAGCGCAAGACAAGGCAGCTGCAGCGAAGACTGCGATTGACAATGCGACAACAAATGCAGGGGTGGAACAAGCTAAGGCTAATGGAACAACAGAAGTAAACAATGTAAACCCAACGCCAGTAGCGAAACCAGCAGCTAAGACAGCGATTGATAATGCGCTTAAAGCCAAAGAAGCAGAAATCGATGCTCGAGATGATCTGACAGCTGAGGAAAAAATAGCAGCTAAGGAAGAAGCTAAAGCAAAAGCAGATGCAGCAAAACAAGCAGTTGATAAAGCGACAACAAATGCTGATGTTGAAAATGCAAAAACTACTGGGGTAGCAGATGTAAACTCGTTGAATCCAGTAGCAGTTAAGAAACCAGAGGCTAAAAAAGCAGTTGATGAAGCACTTAAAGCTAAAGAAGCAGAAATTGATGCGAACAATGACTTAACAGCAGAAGAGAAACAAGCAGCTAAGGAAGAGGCTAAGAAACAAGCAGATGCGGCTAAGCAAGCAATCGATGAAGCAGATACAGATATTAAGGTTGATGTAAATAGTATATCTGGTTTAAGTGATGTAAATTCATTTAGTCCAGAACCAGTTAAGAAATCAGAGGCTAAAAAAGCAATAGATGCAGCTCTAGAGAAAAAAATAGAAGAAATTGATGCTCGAGATGATCTAACAACTGAAGAGAAATCTGCAGCAAAAGCTGAAGCAGAAAACAAAGCTAATCAAGCAAAAGAAGCAATAGATGGAGCAGATACTGATATTAAAGTTGATGTAAATAGTGTTTCAGGTTTAAGTGATGTAAATTCGTTTAGTCCAGAAGCAGCTAAGAAACCAGCAGCTAAAAAGGCAATAGATGATGCATTAAAAGCAAAAGAAGATGCAATCGATGCGAATGATGATTTAACAGCTGAAGAAAAAACTAAAGCCAAAGCAGAAGCTAAGGCAAAAGCTGATGCAGCGAAAGAAGCAATCGACAATGCGACAACAAACGCAGAAGTGGAACAAGCTAAGACTGCAGGAACAACAGAGGTAGATTCAGTAAATCCATTAGCGGTTAAGAAACCAGCAGCTAAGAAAGCAATAGACGAAGCACTGAAAGCTAAGACTGACGAGATTGATGCTCGCACAGACTTAACAGATGAAGAGAAAACTGCAGCTAAGGCAGAAGCTAAGAAAAAAGCCGATGCAGCGAAAGATGCAATTGATAACGCGACAACAAATGCAGAAGTGGAACAGGCTAAGACTGCAGGAACAACAAAGGTAGATTCAGTAAATCCAACAGCAATAGCGAAACCAAAAGCTAAGAAAGCAATCGATGAAGCATTAAAAGCTAAAAACGATGAGATTGACGCTCGCACAGACTTAACAGATGAAGAGAAAACTGTGGCTAAAGAAGAAGCTAAAGCCAAAGCCGATGCAGCGAAAGAAGCAATCGATAAAGCAACAACAAACGCAAAAGTGGAACAAGCTAAGGCTAACGGAACAACAGAAGTAAACAATGTGAATCCAACACCAGTAGCGAAGCCAGAAGCTAAGAAAGTGATAGATAATGCACTGAAAGCTAAGAACGATGAGATCGACGCACGTACAGACTTAACGGATGAAGAAAAAGCTAAAGCTAAAGAAGAAGCTAAAGCCAAAGCCGATGTAGCGAAAGAAGCTATCGACAACGCGGCAACAAACGAGGGTGTAGAACAAGCTAAGGCTAACGGAACAACAGAAGTAAACAATGTAAATCCGACGGCACAAGCAAAACCAGTGGCTAAGCAAGCAATTGATGAAGCTCTGAAAGCTAAGAACGACGAAATTGACGCGCGTACAGACTTAACAGATGAAGAAAAAGCTAAAGCGAAAGAAGAAGCTAAAGCCAAAGCCGATGCAGCGAAAGAAGCTATCGACAACGCGACAACAAACGAGGGTGTAGAACAAGCTAAGGCTAACGGAACAACAGAAGTAAACAATGTAAATCCGACGGCACAAGTAAAACCAGCGGCTAAGCAAGCAATTGATGAAGCTCTGAAAGCTAAGAACGACGAAATAGATGCTCGCGCAGACTTAACGGACGAAGAAAAAACTGTAGCTAAGGCAGAAGCTAAGAAAAAAGCCGATACAGCGAAAGAAGCAATCGATAAAGCAACAACAAACGCAGGAGTAGAACAAGCTAAGACTAACGGAACAACAGAAGTAAACAATGCAAATCCAACGGCACAAGCAAAACCGGCGGCTAAGCAAGCAATTGATGAAGCTCTGAAAGCTAAGAACGATGAGATTGACGCACGTACAGACTTAACGGACGAAGAAAAAACTGTAGCTAAGGCAGAGGCTAAGAAAAAAGCCGATGCAGCGAAAGATGCTATCGACAACGCGACAACAAACGCAGAAGTAGAACAAGCTAAGGCTAACGGAACAACAGAAGTAAAAGCTGTAGACCCACAACCAGTAGCGAAAACAGAAGCTAAGAAAGCGATAGATGAAGCATTAAAAGCTAAGAATGATGAAATCGATGCGCGTTCAGACTTAACAGACGAAGAAAAGGCTAAAGCGAAAGAAGAAGCTAAAGCCAAAGCCGATGCAGCGAAAGAGGCAATCGACAATGCGACAACAAACGCAGGAGTAGAACAAGCTAAGACTAATGGAACGTCAGAAGTAACTTCAGTAAATCCACAACCAGAAGCGAAAACAGAAGCTAAGAAAGCAATCGATGAAGCTCTGAAAGCTAAGAATGACGAGATAGATGCTCGTACAGACTTAACAGACGAAGAGAAAACTGCGGCAAAAGAAGAAGCTAAGAAAAAAGCAGACTTAGCGAAAGAGGTAATCGACAACGCAACGACAAATGATGCAGTAACTCAAGCTAAAAACGATGGAGAAACAGAAGTAACTTCAGTAAATCCACAACCAGTAGCAAAAACAGAAGCTAAGAAAGCAATCGATGAAGCTCTAAAAGCTAAAAATGATGAGATCGACGCTCGCACAGACTTAACAGGCGAAGAAAAAGCCGTAGCTAAGCAAGATGCGAAAGCCAAAGCCGATGCAGCGAAAGAGACAATCGACAACGCGACAACAAATGCAGCGGTAGACCAAGCTAAGGCTAATGGAGAAACAGAAGTAGTTTCAGTAAATCCACAACCAGTAGTGAAAACAGAAGCTAAGAAAGCAATCGATGAAGCTCTGAAAGTTAAAAATGATGAGATAGATGCACGTACAGACTTGACAGATGAAGAGAAAACAGCAGCGAAAGCAAACGCAAAAGCCATAGCAGATGGAGCGAAAGAGGCAATCGACAAAGCAGCAACAAATGCAGAAGTCGAGCAAGCTAAGGCTAATGGAACAACAGAAGTAAACAATGTAAATCCAGAAGCAGAAGCGAAAACAGAAGCTAAGAAAGCGATAGATGAAGCATTAAAAGCTAAGAATGATGAAATTGATGCTCGTACAGACTTAACAGAAGAAGAAAAAATAGCAGCGAAAGCTGATACAAAAGCAAAAGCTGATGCAGCGAAGACAGCAATTGATAAAGCGACAACAAATGCAGAAGTAGACCAAGCTAAGGCTAATGGAACAACAGAAGTAAACAATGTAAATCCAGAAGCAGTGATGAAGTCAGAAGCTAAGAAAGCAATCGATGAAGCTCTGAAAGCCAAGAATGATGAGATCGACGCTCGCACAGACTTAACAGATGAAGAGAAAACTGCAGCGAAAGCATACGCGCAAGCAAAAGCTAACGCAGCAAAAGAAGAAATTGATAAAGCGACAACAAATGCAGAAGTAGACCAAGCTAAAACTAATGGAACATTAGATGTAACTTCAGTAGATCCGCAACCAGTAGCGAAGCCAGAAGCTAAGAAAGCAATCGATGATGCACTAAAAGCTAAGAATGATGAAATCGATGCGCGTAGAGACTTAACAGACGAAGAAAAAGTCGTAGCAAAAGAAGAAGCTAAGGAAAAAGCAGATACAGCTAAGAAAGCAATCGATAGAGCGACTACAGATGAAGAAGTAGAACAAACTGAGATTAATGGAACAACAGAAGTAAAAGCTGTAGATCCTCAACCAGTAGCTAAAACAGCTGCGAAGCAAGCAATCGATGAAGTTCTTAAAGCTAAGAGTGATGAGATTGACGCTCGTACAGATTTAACAGACGAAGAGAAAACTGCGGCGAAAGAAGAAGCAAAAGCTAAAGCAGATGCAGCAAAAGAAGCAATCGATAAAGCGACAACAAACGCAGAAGTAGGACAAGCTAAGACAACTGGAGTAACGGAAGTAGCTTCAGTAAATCCAAAAGCGTTAGTAAAATCTGCAGCTAAGAAGGCTATAGATGATAAGTTAGCAGAACAACTTAAGGTTATCGCAAATACTCCGGATGCTACTGATGAAGAGAAAAAAGCAGCAGCTGACCTAGCTAAACAATTAGCAGAAATAGCTAAGAAAGCTATTGATGCAGCTAGGGAAAATGTAGATGTGAAAAAATTAAAAGATAACTCTAAAGTGGGAATTGAAGAAGCAGTACCATTTGTAGAAGACAAACCTAATGCACGAAAAGCCATAGATGAAGAAGCGAAAGCTAAGAAAGCAGCTATTGATACTAGAACAGATATTTCTGATAAAGTGAAAGAACTTCTTAAGGCTGAAGTTGATGGAATTGCAACACAAGCTAAAAAAGAAATCGATGCAGCTTCAAGTGTTGATGAACTTAACAAGATAGAAGAAGCTAAGAAATCAGAAATCAAAGCTGTGGAAGAAGTTAGAGTTCCTGCTGAAAAAGTAATTGTAGCAGATCCGACTAATTTAACGGACGAAGAAAAAGCTAAAGTATTAGCGGCTATTAAATCAGTAAATCCAGATGCGAAAGAAATAACGCAAGATGAAAAAGGAAATGTTGTAGTAGTGACTGCAAACGGTCATAAACAAGTTATTTCAGCTGCACAAGTAACAAAAACAGAAGCAGATCTTGTTAAAGAAAATGCTGGAAATGTAGTTAATACACCTGTAGCTAAGACGGCTGTAGCGGATGTAACAAAACTAACAGAAGCAGAGAAACAAGAAATTATAGCTAAAGTTAAGGCGGTAAATCCTGGAGCAACAGTAGCTATTGATGAAAAAGGCAATGTTATTGTGACTAATGGAGAAGGTTTAGTATTCGTACTTCCAGTTCTAGATTTAGTTATTCCAACGGATAAACTGACTGATATTACTGCGAATAGTAAGGTTAATACACCTGCAATAAGAACGTTAGTAGCGAATAAAGGACGATTAACGCCAGAAGAAATAGCTAAAATTAAAGCGGTTATCGAAGAGATTAATCCTGGAGCAATAGTTGTGGTAGATTCAAAAGCAAATGCCACTGTGACTACAAGAGACGGTAAGTCTATGACGATTTCTTCAGACGTATTAGTTAAAGATGTTGCAGATGTAGCTGTTAAGAATAACGGTGAGAATATTAATCTTGACTTTGATAAAGAGCTAGTTGCTGACATTAACAATCTAACTGAATCTGATAAAGAAAAAGTTAAGTTCAAGGTGTTAGGAGCTATAAGAGAAGCGGTAGAACTTATCGTTGATGAAAAAGGAAATGCTACCGTGATTCTTAAAGATGGTAGAACATTTACTATTTTAGCTAAAGATATCTTTGAACAACGTAAAGAAGTAACTGTAAACTTACCTGAAAAAGTTAAGGTTAAAGATGCTTCAAACCTTACAGAAACAGAAAAAGAGGCTGTTAAACAAGCTTTAATAGCTGCAAATCCAAACTTAAAAGATGCTAAAATTACAATTTCAAACACAGGAGAAGCGACGATTGTTTACCCTGATGGACAAGTGGTAGTAATTTCAGCTAAAAACCTAGTAGTTGCTGAGAAAGTAACAGGTGTTATCGTTGAAGGTAACTCAGGAACTTATACAAAAGAAGATAAGAAGCCTACGATAGATTATTCAAATGATAACACACCTAAGTTCAATGCTAAGAAAGGTCAACGTCTAGCGAACACAGGAGAAGCTGAGACTAATACTGGATTAGCAGGGTTAGGAATGGCGCTTTTAGGTGGATTACTTGCGATAGCGAAGCGTCGTAAGGAAAAAGAAGAATAAATATCTAAAAACTGAATATATAGTATTTAGAGCAAATATAGAGTACTCTGAAGTTAAGTGTAAAAATTTAACTTCAGGGTATTTTTTTATGTGAAAAGTAGAAGAGGTAGTCTTAATCTGCCGATTTCAATTCAAAAATATTCGTTAAAAATCGACATTAGATTTAATGTATTATATTTCATATTAATTAAAGTAGTAGAATTGATAAAAAAACAATTAATATTATATTGTGTTGAAAAGTATAAATTTTTAGAGTTTTGTGATTTACAGTAAATAATAATTGTAAATCGAATAAAACTTATCGGTTTTATTTTTAAAAACTATGATAACGATTTCCTAAAAAATACAGTCAAATACTCATTTTCTAGGGAGATTCATATTTTAAAATAAATAAAAACTACTTAATTTACTTACTTTCGTTTATAATATTTACATAAGTTGATGTAGTAATATTTGTAGGGTTTGAGTTATAATTTTAAATAACTTGTATATAAGAGATAATATATATAACTAATATTATTTACTATTTTTTGTTTGAAAATGAGTATTTAAAGTAGACATAATTCACTAAATTTGATAAAATAACTTATAAGATTAACTAGAATTAAGAATTCATAGTTAATTAGTTAATAATATTACTTGAATGTAGAATTGTGTATTTTAATTATTTAGAAGAGAAGTTATAAGGAAAATATAGCGTAGTGAATGCTATATTTTTTGTGTTTTTTTAGAATACAATGTATATACAAGAAAAAACTTTTCACATTAGAGTAAAAATAAACTTAAGAAACATATATTAATTTTGGAGGGAAAAATGGTAGGAAAGAATAATCAATACTTAAAAACTACTAAAGAAGGTACAAGAGTTGAATCTTATTCAATTAAAAAATTCAAAGTCGGTACTGCATCAGTAGTTATTGGTGCGAGTATCTTTTTAGGAGCTGGAGCAGTAGCTCAAGCATCTGAAGAAGTGTCAAACAACACTACTAATGATAACGCAACAAACGCAGGAGCAAAAGAAGAGGCTCCTAAAGCTGTAGAGAAAGCAGCAAAAGTAGAAAACACTAAAGAAAGTGTTGCTGCAGCAGTAGCAGCAAAAGTAGGAGCAGAAACTCCTAAGACAGAAGCGAAAGCAGAAGTTAACAAAGGTGCTTTAAAAGATGCAATCACTGCATTAGAAAGTAATGTAAAATCAGCTCCAGACGCAGATCAAGCAGCAGTTTCAGCAGCTAAAGAAGCATTAGCAGTAGCAAAAGCTGTATTAGCTAATGAAGCAGCTACACAAGCTGAAGTAGATGCACAAGTGCAAGCAGTAAAAGCTTTAAACACAGTTGTAACTGAAGCTCAAGTAAATGGAGTAGCAGCGAAAAACGAAGTTAAAAAAGCAGAAGAAAAAGCTAAATCTGAAGCAAAACAAACTGCAGAAGTAAAAGAAGCTAAAAAAGAATTAACTCAAGTAGCTTCAGAAGCAGAAGTAACTAACAAAGTTGCTAAAACTGAATTAAGCAAAAAAGACTTAAAAGTAGAAGCAAAACCAGCAGTAGAAAAAGCTGTAGTTAAAAATGAAGAAGCTCTAAAAGTAGCTAAAGAATTATTAGGAAACGATAAAGCTACAAAAGAACAAATCGCTAAAAGTTTAGAAGAATTAAGCAACTCTATTAAAGCGGTATACGCTGAATTAGAAAATGCGGGAGCTAAACGTAACGGTAAATTTGACGTAGTATTAGCTGATATAGCTGATACAGTAGCAGAACCACCACTTTCAGAAGATGAACAAATTAATCACTGGAAAAAATACGCAGATAAAAATACTGAACGATTAACTAAACAAATCAAATGGTTCGATATTGCTAACAGTAAAGCAACAGTAGAAAATCTTGGTGCAGGAGATACTCTTCAAGTAGGAACTAAATTTACACAAGAAATTTCACCAGGATATGTTGTAACATTAACAGTTACTAAACTAACACCATTTAACTCAACTGATGAGTACAAAAAACGTGGTGGAGCAGGATATGATGCCAATGCTATTAATGAGTACAAAGATGGAACTCCAGCTGAATTAAAAGTTGTAACACAAGGAAGTTACTCTGTTGCAAAAACAAACGGTATGGATACTAAAGGTAAAACAGTTATTCAATCTGTTAAAGATGGAGCTAACGTAGGGGTGGAATTCTCTGTTAAATCTACTTTAAACGGAAAAGAAGTGCCTTCGAACGTTGTATTCTTAACAGGGGAAGAAGCAGGTTCGTCAGAAGTTGAAATCTATAAAACAGATGGAGATGGATTTGAATTAGTAACTGAATTATCAAATACAACACCAAGATATAGTACTGCTCGTTCTTATACTGCAGAAACTTATGAATACAGAACATTGCCTTCTGCAGGACATGGGCAAGATGGTTATCGTAAACAATTTGGGGTAGAATATACTCTTAATGGTTCAGGGAAACAAGCTTTTGAAAAATTCAAAGCAGATAAAGCTGCAGGATTCTTTAATACGACAGTGACATCAGATACAGTTATTGCAATGAAAGCAGAAGATGGTAAATATCACACAGATGGATTAGGAACTCAAGTTTTCGGACCGGTATCAACTCACCGTGACTCAGGATTCTCTACTCCATTAGTAATGACACGTAATGCTAAAAACATCGGTATGTATATTTTCTCTGCAGGTCAACAAGGATCTATGTTAGGGTTCATGGTTCTAGATGAAGGGGATGCTCCAGCTTCTTACGGAAGAGTAGCTCACTCTATCTCTAAATCTGATGGACAAAAACAACCATACTTAGGATCTGTTCCGGCTGACGTTGACGTACGTACAACACCTATCAACAAAACAACTGCATTTGTATACGATGATATCAATGGTATCGGTGCCGCGGATGAAGGTGCTCGTCAATTAATGGGTGACGAAGTGGCCCCAAACGATAACTACAAACTTAAAAAAGTTAATGATGGAACATACTCAATGACATTCGATGCTCACTTAGACGGAGAAGCTAAAGCTTACGTTAATGGTTGGATTGACTTTAATAACAATGGTAAATTCGATGAAGGTGAAGCTGCAGGGGTTACTGAAGTAACACAAGATGGAAAAGTTACACTAACTTGGACAAACAATTTCCAAAACGTAGACACAAGTGCTACTAAATTAGCTACTCGTTTACGTATTGCTTACGATAAAGCTGACGTTAAAGAACCAACTGGTATTGCGTACTCTGGGGAAGTAGAAGATTTCCAAATTCAACAAACAATTCCACCACGTGGAACTAAAAAAGAAACTACAGATGTACAAGGTGCAACTCAAACATCTACTGTAGCATTCAATGCATATGGTCAAAAGAACTATGATTTTGATAAAGATAATGCTATTGATACGACAGTTAAATCACAAATCGTTAAACCTGACGGATCATTAGTAACAGATGCTGAATTGGTAGATGGATACTATGTAGTACCAGGACAAGGTAAATATAAAATTACTGATAACGGTACAAATGTAGATGTAGAATTTATCCCAGAAGCAAACTTCGTAGGTACAGCAGATGGTATCACAATCCGTCGTACAGACATTAACGGTAACACTACTGGTTGGGGTAATGAAGGTCGAGAAATTATCGGAGGAGCAGGAGAAGCGAAAGATCAACTAGACCTAGTAAGTGACCAAGTTCAATTAGCTGGACTAGCAGCTAAAGGTTCTATGGATGGTCGTTATATTCCAACAGTAACTCCAAAAGAAATCAAAGGAACACCAGAAACATCAACAGATATCCAAGGTAAACCACAAACAAAAACACCTAAATTCTCAATCGATGTAGATAAAGATGGTGATGGAACAGCACCAGATGCAGTAACTCCAAGTGCACAATACCCTGCTAAATTAGTAGATCCAGCAACTGGACAACCAACAGATGAAAAAACAGTAACAGTACCGGGTGAAGGAACTTACACAATTGATCCTGAAACAGGAGCTGTAACATTCACTCCAGAACCACAATTCACAGGAACTGCTAAAGGTATTGACGTATCATTAACAGCACCAGTAGGTCAAGATAAGAATGGTCAACCTGTAACAGCTACAGCTACTGCAAAATACACTCCGACTGTAACACCTGT
This sequence comes from Gemella sp. 20925_1_85, assembly GCF_041433735.1. Taxonomy (NCBI): domain Bacteria; kingdom Bacillati; phylum Bacillota; class Bacilli; order Caryophanales; family Gemellaceae; genus Gemella; species Gemella sp. 20925_1_85. Next base: position 12,157 of record NZ_JAPWCC010000038.1, read on the forward strand.
TAACCCAACAGCAACTCCAGCTACTTCAACAGGAGTACAAGGTGAAACTCAAACTGGTAAACCAACATTTACAGAAGGAAATACAGAAGTTCCTATTAAAGAAAACTCTGTAAAATTATTAAATCCAGATGGAACAGAAGCAAATGGACCAGTAGATGCTCTAAATCCAAGTGGTAAAAAAGTTGGGGAATACACTGTAGATCCAACAACAGGTGTAGTAACATTCACACCAACAGATAAATCTTACACAGGACCAGTACAACCAGCTAAAGTACAAGCTGAAGATAAGAATGGAACAAAAGTTTCTACAACTTACACTCCAAATATCGTAGGAGTAACACCAACAGCAACACCAGCTACAAGTGAAGATGTTCAAGGTAAGACTCAAGAAAGCACAGTTTCATTCGAAGGTGGAAAAACTACAATTGCAGGTGAAGAAAAATCTGTAGATATAGATCCAGCTACTTATACTCTTCTAGGTGAAGATGGACAACCCGCTACAGAAGTCCCAGCTAAAGATCCAGAAGGAAACGTAATTGGTAAATACACTCTTAAAACTGTAGATGGAAAAGCTGTTGCAGTATTCGAGCCAACAGACAAAACATACTCAGGAGATGTACAACCAGTACGTGTTCAAGCTAAAGATAAGAACGGAACAGCTGTAGAAACAACTTATACACCGAAGATCACTCCGGTAACACCAACAGCAGAACCAGCTCAATCAGTAGCTATCCAAGGTGAAACTCAAAAAGGAACTCCAACATTCGCTCCTGGAGACACTATTGCTCCAATTAAAGAGAATTCATACAAACTTCTTGATAAAGAAGGAAATGAAGTTCCAGCAGGACAAACAACTCCAGCATACGCTGAAGATGGAGTAACTCCAGTAGGTACTTACTCAATCGACCCAGCAACAGGAGAAGTAACATTCACACCAACAGATAAATCTTACACTGGTAAAGTTTTACCAGCTGAAGTTCAAGGTGAGGATACGAATGGAACTAAAGTTTCTACAACTTACACTCCATCAATCATTCCTGCACAACCGACAGCAGAACCAGCTAAAACTGTTGATGTTCAAGGTGCAACTCAAACTGGTAAGCCAGTATTCCAAGGTGGAACAGCTATGGTTAACGGTGAAGAGAAAACTGTAGAAATCGACGATACAGTACCAGCAAAATTAGTAGATCCAAAAACTGGAGATAAAGTAGATTCACTAACTGTAGAAGGAGAAGGAACTTACACAGTAGCTCCAGATGGAACAGTAACATTCAAACCAGAACCACAATTCACAGGTGTAGCTAAAGGTGTTGAGGTAGTTCGTCAAGATAAGAACGGAACTCCAGCTAAAGCAACATACACACCAGAAGTTAAACCAGTAACACCAACGGGAACAGATGCTGTAACTGAAGATATTCAAGGTTCAACTCAAACAGGTAAACCTGAATTCAAAGGTGGAAAAGTAACAATTAACGGTGAAGAAAAAACTGTAGAAATCAACGAAGACAAACCAGCTAAATTAGTAGATCCGAAAACTGGAGACCCAGTTGATTCAGTAACAATCGAAGGAGAAGGAACATACACAGTAGCTCCAGATGGAACTGTAACATTCACTCCAGAGAAGAACTTCACAGGAAAAGCAACAGGAGTAACAGTTCAACGTGAAGATAAGAACGGAACACCAGTAACAGCTAAATACACTCCAGTTGTTAAGAAAGCAACACCAACAGGAACAGACGCAGTAACTGAAGATGTTCAAGGTTCAACTCAAACAGGTAAGCCAACATTTGAAGGTGGAAAAGTAACAGTAAACGGTAAAGAAAAAACTGTAGAAATCAATGAAGATAAACCAGCTAAATTAGTAGATCCAAAAACTGGAACTCCAGTTGATTCACTAACTGTAGAAGGAGAAGGAACTTACACAGTAGCTCCAGATGGAACAGTAACATTCACTCCAGAGAAAAACTTCACAGGTAAAGGAACAGGAGTAACAGTTCAACGTGAAGATAAGAATGGAACACCAGTAACAGCTAAGTACACTCCAGTAGTTAAACCAACAGTACCAACAAGTACAGACGTAATTACTACAAATGTTCAAGGTGCAACTCAAACTGGAACACCAACATTTAAAGGTGGAAAGGTAACAGTAAACGGTGAAGAAAAAACTGTAGAAATCGACGAAACTGTAAAACCAACATTCGAAGATGGAACAACTGAGAAGAAAGTACCAGGAGAAGGAACTTACACAATCGATGAAAATGGAACAGTAACATTCACGCCAGAGAAAACTTTCAAAGGTCAAGCTACAGGTGTAACAGTTAAACGTGTTGACAAAAACGGAACACCAGTAACAGCTAAATACACTCCAGTAGTAATTCCAGTAACTCCAACTTCAAAAGATTCTGAATCAGAAGGACCAAAAGGACAACCTCAATCAGGAACACCAACATTTGAAGGTGGAAAAGTAACAATCAACGGTAAAGAAGTACCAGTAGAAATCGACGAAACTGTAAAACCAACATTCGAAGATGGAACAACTGAGAAGAAAGTACCAGGAGAAGGAACTTACACAATCGATGAAAATGGTAAAGTAACATTTACTCCAGAACCAAACTTCGTAGGAAAAGCATCAGGTGTAACAGTTAAACGTGTTGACAAAAACGGAACACCAGTAACAGCTAAGTACACTCCAACAGTACGTCCAGATACTTCATATGTTGATAAAGATGGAAACCCATTATCACCAACAGAAGATGGAACTAAACCAACAAAAGATATCCCAGGATACAAAGTAGTTAAAACTGAAGTAGACGAAAAAGGAAATACAAAACACATCTATGAAAAAGTTACAACAACTCACAAAGATAAAGATGGAAATGTAATTCCAAACTACCCAGTTGAAGAAGGAACAAATCCGAAGAAAGATATCCCAGGATACCGCTTCGTAGAGACTAAGAAACTTCCAAACGGAGACGTAGAACACGTATACGAAAAAGTTAAAACAAGTCATAAAGATAAAGACGGAAATGAAATTCCAAACTATCCAACAGAAGACGGAGAACAACCGAAGAAAGATATCCCAGGATACCGCTTCGTAGAGACTAAGAAACTTCCAAATGGAGATAC
>NZ_JAPWCC010000039.1:0-13501 GCF_041433735.1 Gemella sp. 20925_1_85
GTAGAGGAACCAGCAGCTCCAGCACCGAAAGCGGAAGAGCCAACGACTCCGGCGCCAAAAGCAGAGGAACCAGCAGCCCCAGCACCAAAAGTGGAGGAACCAGCAGTACCAACACCGAAAGTGGAAGAGCCAGCAACTCCAACACCAAAAGCAGAGGAACCAGCAGCTCCAGCACCTAAAGCGGAAGAACCAGCAGCTCCAGCACCTAAAGCGGAAGAACCAGCAGCTCCAGCACCAAAAGTGGAAGAACCAGCAGCCCCAGCACCGAAAGCAGAAGAGCCGGCAACACCAGCGCCGAAAGCGGAGGAGACAACGACTCCAGCGCCAAAAGCAGAGGAACCAGCAGCCCCAGCACCTAAAGCAGAAGAGCCAGCAGCAACAACGCCAAAAGCAGAGGAACCAGCAACTCCAGCACCAAAAGAAGATACTCCGTCTGAAGAAGTAGCACCTAAAGATGAAAAACTCGAGGAAGCAAAAAAAGATGGAAAAGATATTATTGAAAAAATTGCAGCTTCAAAACTTAGTGAAATTGAAAAAGTTAAAGATGAAGCAGAAAAAGCTAAGTTAGAAGCTAAATTAAAAGAATTAAAAGAAGCAGGATTAGAAGCGATAAATAATGCTAAAGATCACGATGCAGCAGTAGATGCTGCGGATGAATATCAAACCAAGATTGATGAGATTAATGTTCCAGGTGAAGAATTACCAGCACCAAACTATAACAAAGATAATTTAACAAATGGCCGTAATGAAGGTACTACTATTGACAATGGAAGTACAGCAATAGGTCATGGTTCAGGTGAAGCTACATCAACAACTCCGACACAGCCTGTCACTGAAGAAAGACCAACTTCACCAGTAACTCCAACACAACCTGCTTCAACTTCAGAGGGAACAGCTAGTTTCAGAAAAGCACCAGAAGTTCAAGTTAGAGCAAGGAGAGTAGCACGTGCGGTAAATCAACCAGACGGTACGGTAAACATAAGTTATAATTATGACGGAATGCCAGATATCAATGGATTTTTATCTGATCCAGGAGAAAATAATACAGTAGCTATTTCAAATTCAGCAACTGAAGATGAAGTGAAAGAATTAGTTAAAGCAAAAATTCAAGCTAAGGCTCAAGAATTAGCTAAACATGGATATAAAGTAAAAGAAGAAATAGTGTTTGAGCAGGATACTAATGTGAAGAACTTTAATTATGTAGTTACTTTCACTAAAGAGAAAACAGGAACTACAGGCTTCAGAAATGCTCCTGAAGTTCAAGTTAGAACTAAAAAAGTTGTAAAAAGAGATTTATCTAATAAAACTAAAAAAATAAACATCTATTATAATCTAACAGCTCTTAAAGATATTGCGGGAGCATTAGGAGAATTAGGGGGAGAGAATATGCTTACTTTCCCAGAAAATACACCTAAAGAAGAATTAAAACGAGCTATTGAAGAAAAAACAAAAGCTCAAATTGAAAAATTGAAAAAACAAGGTTTTAAAGTTGTTTCAACTACCGACTTAGATCAAATCGTTGAAGGTGGAGATAGCTATGATTATGTTGTAGAATTCACAAAAGAATCTAAATCTTCATCAGCTAATAATACAGGTTTTAGAAAAGCACCATTAATTCAGAAAAGATCAAAAAGATCAGTTGAGCAAAAAGAAAAGGTAGATGTACATATTTACTTCAACTTAAAAACTTTACCAGGAATAGCTGGAGCATTAGATGTGGATGGAGATACTACTATAAAACTTCCTAAAGATGCAACTGTAGAACAAGTAAAAGCTGCTATACAAACAAAAATTGCTAAAGTAGAAAAACGAGGATATAACGTAATAGATGCCTACTTTGGAGCAAAAACAGAACATGGTTATGATTTCGTTGTAGAATTTAAAAAATAACCTAAAATAAAACTGACCTCAGAGTTTTGATAATAATCTAACTTGAGGTCAGCTTTTTTATATTTTATTCCTCTTCAGTTTCACGAGGGAAAATCATAGATTCACTGAAGTTTAAGTCACGAAGAGCAGTATAAGAATCTTCTAGAGAAATATAGTTTAATTTTCTCATCGTTAATATTCTATATTTTAAAAGTCGAACTGCTTCCATTTGAAGTTCTTTAAGTTCTTCTTCAAAATCGATATCTTCTAAAAATACTTCAAACAAGGTGAATGAGTAGTATCTATATACATCTTTAACGAATTCTGCAGTATTTTCATCTGAACACTTTTCATCAATAACCTTATAAGCTATATCAAGAAGTGCGTCTCTTACTGTAGGCGAACAATCGATGATGGCCTGAATTTGGCTAGAAGAAGCTTCGGCTCTTTGTTTAATTTCATCTAATTTATTGACGAAGTTTACTTTTCTTCTTTTTGGAACTTTTTCTTTAAGTTTCTCATAAAATTCTGGAGTTAAATCTTTAGCTACGAAATGACGAGTTAAACGACGTTTTAGACTAGATTCTTTTATATATATTCTCAAATTAAGAAGTAAACTTTTTGGTATTGAATAAGTAAATAGGAAAGATTTTCTAAGTTGCATGATTTTAGAAATTTCCAATATTTGCTCGATGTTAGGATTGTCCTTAAGTATTTCAGGAAGAGCTTTGTCTTGTGCTTTCATTATTTTTTTGTGTAATGCTAGTGCTTCACTAGCATTTTTAAATCTTCCAGTGTGCATGTTTCTAAAGTATGCTTTCATTTCGTGTAAACTTTTTATTTCAAAAGCATAAGCAACTTTTTCTTCGATAGATTTTTTAGAAATATCACGTTCTTTTAGTTCTTCAAGTGTTCCTTCTAAGATTTTTTCACGAAGAGAGTACTGAGTATATTCTTTTTCTTCATCTTCTCCTTTAACAACGAGTGGAAGGGCGAGTGTACCGATAACAATACTTAGTAACACGACATTACTCGCAATAAATAAGATGGTATTTCTAAGTGGGAAGTTTTCTCCGGTTGCTGTTACAACTGGAATCATAAGCGCAGTAGCAAGTGTTACTGTACCGTGAATACCGCATAAGCTAGCAATTAAAGAGTAACTGAATCTAGAGTAGTTATCTTTGTCGAATTTTCTATTTAATATTATTTTGGCTGTTTTTCTAGCAGTTGTGAAATGATGAGGTTGGAATGATATGTAGTTGAAATATACAAAGGTCAATCTGACTATCATTAGACCTAAAACAATAACTAATGAAATTATGAATCCATATACAATATCAATCTCTCTATTGTTAAACATAGTATGATATATTTCAGGGAGTAAATATCCTAAAAAGGTAAATACGAAACCATTTAGTACATAGCTTGTAATTTGTTGAGTACTGTCTATAGTTACTGCAGCATCACTACTTACAACAGTAAGTAAGTGAAGTTTTCTTTGGTAGTTGTATACTAGAGCTGTAATTACTACAGCTACGATACCAGAGACACCAATATGTTCCGCAAGATAGAATACTATAACTGGTGTTATTAATTGAAAAATAACTAAAATATTAAATTCGTCAGCAAATTTTGTTGAGAATATAAACTTAATATAAGAAAAAGCTATCCCAATAATAAGTCCAAAGACTGCTCCACCTCCTGCAACTACTAAAAATTTATAACTAGCATTCGTGACAGAAAATGTGTTAGTAAGAACGGCTGCTAGAGCTATATTAAATGATACAAGACCAGAAGCATCATTTAGAAGCGATTCCCCTTCTAATATAGCCATAAGGCCTTTAGGTAGTTTCATTCCTTTAGTTATTGATTTAACAGCAACAGCATCTGTAGGCGATAAGATAGCGGCTAAAACAAAACATGCTGCCCATGGAATCATTGGAAGCAATAAATGAATTATGCTACCGACGACAATTACTGTCACAAGAACTAAAAATATTGCCATATATATTATTGGTCGTTTGTATAACCAGATATTCTTTAAGGATGCGTTGAAACCGTCGGTAAATAGTAAGGGTGCGATAATTAACATCATAAACATTTCTGATTCAAATTCAAAATGAAGTGGTAGATTAGGAATAAATGTTACCGCAGCACCAAGTATAATTTGGAATAAAGCTGCGGGAATACGTGGAAAAAGATTATTTAAAAATGAACCAAGTATTACAATTATGACAAATATACCTAGGGTAGTTAGTATTTCCATAAAAAACTCCTTTATAATTATTTTATTATTTATTTGTACCTATATATTTTACAATTATTTAATATTAAAATCAACGATTATACAATTTGAAGGAAGTTAATAATGAATATTGTAAAACAATAATTTTAATAGTTTTAGAAGATGTGTTATTTGTTATTTTTTAGAGTTTAAGTAAGGGCTTCAGTACACGTCAATAGACGTCAAAATATTGATTTTAAATGATTTTTGATTTTTTGAAACTCATTATATCTCACTATAAATTAATAAAAACTCTACCTTTTTTAGATAAATATATCAGTTGGATATTGAAGTTAAGCCCTGCTATCATTTCGATGGCAGGACTTTTTAATATTTGGTACACTAACTCTTATCTATATTTTGGTGAAGTTGAAGTTGACATCTACAAAGTTTAATGTTAGAATATATTCAAAAATATATTTGAATGAGGTGTTTTATGATTCAAAATGTTGTTACTTCAATAATCCTGTATTCTGGGACAGCTGTAGACTTACTTATTATCCTAATGTTATTTTTTGCCAAAAGAAAAAGCAGAAAAGACATCATTAACATCTATTTAGGACAATTTCTAGGCTCTGTTAGTCTAATATTGCTAAGTTTGCTTTTTGCATTTGTCTTACATTATATTCCTAGTAAAGAGATTTTAGGTTTGCTCGGTTTGATTCCAATTTTCTTAGGTCTCAAAGTTTTATTTTTAGGAGATTCTGATGGAGAAGCTATTGCCAAAGAAGGGTTGCGCAAAGATAATAAAAACTTGATTTTTCTAGTCGCTATGATTACTTTTGCAAGTTGTGGTGCCGACAATATTGGTATCTTTGTCCCATATTTTATTACATTAAATTTAGCGGATTTGATAGTGGCTTTACTTACATTTCTAGTCATGATTTATCTCTTGGTTTTTTCTGCCCAAAAATTGGCACAAGTCCCATCTATTGGAGAAACTTTGGAAAAATATAGCAGATGGTTTATTGCTGTTGTTTATTTAGGATTGGGGATATATATCCTGATTGAAAATAACAGTTTTGACATGCTATGGACTATGTTAGGATAGGAGAAAATATTATGAAAAAAGATAGTATCTGCCAAGTGAATATTATAAATCAACAAAATGTTACAACCGCAATGAACTACCTTGAAAAGGAAAAAGTCCAAAAATCACTTCGCATTTTAACAAAGTTTACCGATAATAAACAGATAAACATCGTTTTTTATCTCCTTGCTGTTGAAGAACTCTGTGTCTGTGATATAGCTTGTTTGCTAGATCTCAGTATGGCATCTGCATCCCACCATCTTCGTAAACTGGCCAATGAAAACATCTTGGACACTAGAAGAGAGGGGAAAATTATATATTATTTTATAAAAGATGAGGAAATCAGAGAGTTTTTTAATCAACTAGGATAATAACTATTTTTACTACTTTACTATGATTATATGTAGGACTTATCTATGAAATTTTCTGATGAAATTTACTCACAAGAAATACCTACTCGTATCATGTTGATACTGTCAATAAATATGTGTAAACACTCAAGTAGAGTTACGGAGTATTAATCAAACAAGCTTTCGAGTTTGTCATAACATTGGGCACCCCCATTATGGATTCGTTGACTTTGCTTAAAATTATAATCTTCAAACAAAGTAACTAAGTAACGTTCCAGAGACTCTTCGTTAGGAAAAACCTTCTTTTTCGTTTGACGTTTGATTTCTTTATTAAGAGACTCAATGAGGTTTGTCGAATAAATGCTGTGCCAAATCTGGTAGTGAAACTGATAATATGCACTATTATAACCTATTTGTACATTTTTATTTTATCAAAACTGTACATTCTTATTTTATCACTTTCAATTAGTAAGTCTAGAATCACCAGATTATGGTTTCCATTTGTTTCGACACTCTCATGATTCAATGTTGCTTAATGTAGGTACAAAGTGGAAAGAACTTGGGGCATAAGTCAATGTCAACTACCTATGGATACTTACGCAGAGTTAGCACCTCAAAGAAAGCTAGAAGCAGTCAGCATTTATTTAGATTAGACTGTTGAAATAACATTAACTGCCTTTACAGGTATAAAAATATCGCTACATCTAAGTATTAATACCTCGATGTAGCGTTTTATTCTAAATATTTATATTAGATATTTGAAAAGTTACCAACTAATTACTTTTCCATCTTCTATTTTGATATCAGCATCATAAAGTCTGTTTAGAAGCTTTTCATCAAAGAAGTTCTCAGCTTGATCATTTTTAATTACTTTTCCATCAAGAAGAGCGATAATATTGTCACTATAAGCAAGAGCTTGATTTATATCGTGTAGGACCATGATAATAGTGATTCCCAGAGATTTATTAAGATCTCTAACAAGTTGCATTATAGATTTTTGATATTTTATATCAAGGAAAGTAGTAGGCTCGTCTAGTATAATAATATCAGTACTTTGTGCTAATGCCATTGCGATATAAACACGTTGAAGCTGTCCTCCCGATAACTCATCCACACGTTTATCTTTATAAGCTTGTAAACTAGTTTTTTCAAGTGCAAATTCAATCTTTTCAACATCACTAGCAGTAGGCTTGTAAAAGAAAATGTTTTGGTAAGGAAGTCTAGCGAAACTGACCATATCATAAACGGTAATTTCTCGTGGAGTTTCATTCTTTTGATAAACAATTGCAAGAATACTCGCAAGTTCTTTTAATGAATATGAATTCAGTTCCTTACCTTCAATTTTTACACTTCCAGCATTATAGTTTAAGTTTTTTGCTAATATTTTTATAAGTGTACTTTTACCACAACCATTCTTACCAAGTAGGGTAGTAATCTTACCTTTTTCAATGCTTACATTTAGACCTTCAAAAAGAGCATTTTTATTATCATACTTAAACGTCAGGTTATTAATTTCTATTATATTTTCCATTAACTTACTCCTTTCTTAACTAAAATAATAAATGCAGGTCCACCTATAATCATCATTATTAAATCAGCAGGTATTTCGATAGGTGCGAAAATAACACGACCGATTGTATCGAATAAAAGTAAGATAAAGGCACCTAATAGAGCACTAAATGGGATGGTGTAAATATGATTTCGTCCAATTATAATCTTAGCAATATGAGGTGTAATAAGAGCTAAGAACACCATTACACCTGCCACTGCTGTAGAAACAGAAGCAAGGGCTACTGCAACAAATGAAATTAACAGACGAATCATATTAATATTGATTCCAAGAGAACTAATAATATTATCATCTAAAGCGAAGATATTACATAGTTTAGCTAAGAAGAAACTAATAACTAGTAGTATAGGAATCCAGCTTAGTAATAATGCAACATCGTCCCAGTTTTTAGTTCCTAAACCAACAGTTTTGAATGTAGACGATGTAGTAGAGTTAGCTGCATTCAAGTACTGCATAGAACTCAGTATTCCTGTAAAGAAATAACTTATTGCAATACCGATTAAAATAATTTTAACATTGTTTTTTGTTCTACCAGCTAAGTAATAGATGATTAAAAAACCAAGGACACCACCGATGATAGAAAATACAGACTTAAATATCATAAATTGTGGGAATATCCCTAATCCTAAGTATAAAAATAGGTTTGCTCCACTAGAAACACCAATAATACTAGGATCGATAAGCGGGTTCTTTAATACTGTTTGTAATAATAGACCACTAACTCCAAGAGCAGCACCAACCAAAATAGTGATGATAATTCTTGGGAAACGAACGTCGATAATTGCATTTACATTGGCATATTCTCCGGTAAAGATACCAATAGCTAATTGTCCGACGCTAGCTTTTATACTACCACTGTTCGCTGCAAAAAATATTGTACTTAATAAGAGTAAAATAAGAACAGAAAAAGTGATTGCTTTTTTGTTTTTAAACATTAAGAACCTCCTTATATAGTTATAAATTTAGTATATCATAAGTAATATATAATTTAAATTATGAAAAATCCAGAAGTAGCTACTTGCCACTTCTGGATACTAGTATTAGTTACTATAGAAAATACTGTATAGACTTTCTAATCCTTTTTGGTAATCGTATGTAGCTGTCATACCAAACATTGAGCTATCTAAATCGACAACTTTATTATTTTTTACCGCATCAAAGTGAGACCAACTCTTATTGTTTTCAAATTCTTTTTTAAACATTTCATTTACATTATCAGGCATAGCATGAGCAGTACGTAAAATAAAGTCCGGTTTATCATTTAAAGCAGTTTCTATGTTTAGATTTTTAAATTCTTCAGTACCTTTAATGATATTTTCACCACCGGCTAATTTTACAAGGTTACCAACATAAGATTTTTCAGTAGCTGCCATGTAACTTCCAGGTAAGCCCATAAGAACAAGAACTTTTGGTTTCTTCTTGTTTGCGATTTTTTCATTGAATTTAGCGAAGAACTCATCGTGTTCTTTCTTTAATTCTTTGAATTTTTCAGTTTTACCAAATTCTTTTGCAAGATCTTCTGTAATAGCGTATAATCCATTAACACTACGAATATCTACAAATTTATAAGGAATTTTATTTTTCTCGAATCCTTCTTTTATCCAGTCTTGCAAACTATCTGGAGCATATACAATAGAAGGATTAATCGACTTGATAACTTCCATATTTGGATTCATAGGAAGACCGATTTGAACAGTATTGTCATATCTTTTAGGCATACGACCCAATTTCGTAGTAGGAACCCCTGCTAATTTAATATCAAGAACATTAGCTACTTGAGCTAAAGCTACAGAGTCCATTATGACACGTTTACCATTTTCTTCTTCAGATTTTTTATCTTTATTTACACCAGTTAAGTCAATAGTTTCATTAAAAGCTTTATCAGCTAGATTAGGATCTGTTCCAGTAGTATTACCAGCTTTATTTTGTGATGAACAAGCAGTAAGTACCAAGATACTAGCTAGAAGTAGTGTAAATAGTAGGGATAGTTTTCTTTTCATGAATTATCTCCTAATTATTTTTTCTTTTTTTAAGAGCAAAGAAAGCTCCGGCAGCTATTACAAGAACTCCGATACCTCCGCCAACATAGTAAGGTATGTAGTTTGTTTCTTTAATAGCTTCCATATCTAAACCATCATTTCCGTTTTTAATAGTATCAGTATTAACTTCTACGAAATAACGAACAGGACGGTTCATAGGTTCTACATACATTTGTACCATAGCTAAGAAGGTTTCATTTGGTACCTCGAATCGATAGTCAACATAGCTATCTTTATATTGTTCAATGTTAACTTTTGTTTCAGTAGCAGCAACTTGTTTGAATTCTCCATCTTTTTGAAGAACTTTAATGAAAGGACCTTGTTCTTTACTACGTTGAACCCAGTTCATTAGGTGAACACGCACAGTTGCGTATAATTTACCGTCTTTTGTACGTTGAAGCATAGCTTTAGACCAACGTTTTTCACCGTTAGATTTTTGATTTTTAAGAGCTTCATTTAGATCTCCACCTGCATTAATAGGTGAGATTACTCCTTGTACCATACCTTCACCGATAGCAGTGTTTTTAGTACCACCATCAGCAGTAACACCAGTAAGAGGGTTCAAGTATGAACCTGTAATATCAAGGTTATAAAGACCTGGATTTTTTGTCTTTTGATCATCTTTGAAGTAATCTTCTAATTTTTTAGCAACAAATCCTTCAGGTGCCTTATTCTCATCTTTTTTATCTTTGTTTTCTTCTTCTTTTTTCTTATCTTCAGCTTTTTTCTCTTTTTCTTTATCTTTAGATGAATCTTCAGAACCAGATACTAGATTAGCTGCAGACCAGTTAAATTTAATAATAGCATTTTGAGATGCATCACCACCCATAATTTGGTTCATAGCATCAACCGCAACTCTAACACCGACTTTATCAGGTTTAGCTTCACCGAAATTAAAGCTTAATGTACCAGGATATGTACTAGTACCACCGTCTAAGTTAGTATCGTTATAAGTGCTTGTTACTGAAGCAGCAGTAAGATTTCCTGAGAAAATAGGAGATGAATAAATGCTAAGTGATAATAAGTGACCATGCATATTACTAAAATCCATTGGAGTAAATTGTACAGAAATAGTAGAAGTATTATTATCATGAACATTTACAGTAGCATGTGTAGCTAATGCATTGTTCCCCATAGAAAGACGACCACTATTTTCAGAGTGCCAAAGTTCTACAGGAACACTGTATACCTTATCAGCTGCGTGTACATTTTTAACGAAAGGTACATTACTAGATGTAACGATAAACGTTAATGTAGCAATAACTATCGTTAACAGTTTTAAAACTCGTTTCATTATAAAAACTCACTTTCTTATATGTTATTCAATTTTTAATAAGAAAGACGGGAAAAATTCCCGCCTTTCAGAGTAGATAATATTATAATTATTTAGCGAGATATTATCTTACTATTTTATTTTTCTTTTCTTCTACCTACCATGAAGGCACTCATTAGAGTAAGAGCTCCTGCAAGGATAGATGATGAAGTTTCTAATCCAGTGTTAGATAGTCTACCGTTGTTTAATCGTCCACCTTTTGGAGTTAATGCACTAGCTCCATTACCAGCGCCACTTGCTCCAGGTTGACCACCATCAATAACTGCAGTACCTTGTCTTTCTGTTGCATTAGACCAGTTTAGGCTTAGGATTGCATCTTTTTTACCACCACCAGGCATAATACTTTCCATTGTTGGTACAAAAACAGAAACAGGGATATTAGTTAATTTTTCAGTAGATGTGAAATGAATTTCTACTTGATTCATAGCCCCACCTGTACTCTTAATAGGATATTCAGTTCCGTTAACCCAGAAGCCTCTAATTCCATCAGTCATTCCTCCAACTTTAATGTCGTGGAAACGAACTTTATAGTGATAAGTATCTCCATGTTTGAATACAGTGATTCCATCTAATGCTGCATTTCCCATAGACGCACGACCTGCTTCATATGCGTTTAATAATGTTGCAGTTACGTTGTCGAAGTAAGTAACCGGTACTTCTACACCTTGCCCTTGAGCAGCGGCAGGAAGAGGTGTAGTTGGTGTAATAGGTGAAGTAGGTTGTTGTCCTCCTTGATTTCCTCCTGGATTAGACGGTCCTGGAGTATAACCACTGTTACCTGGTTTTCCACCAGCTATAGGTTTCCTTTGTTCCTCAGTTACATTAGACCAATCAAATGATAAAGTAGCATTTTGTTTTCCACCACCTGACATAATAGTTTCCATAGCTTGAACAAATACAGTAACAGGAACTGATGATAGTTTTTGAGAAGAAGTGAAGTGAACTTCTACTTGGTTATTAGCACCGCGAGTTGGGTTAACAGGGTACTCTGTACCATTTACCCAGAATTTAGAGATTCCACCAGTGAAACCATAAATAGATAAATCGTGGAATCTTATGATATAGTGATAAGTACTTCCTTCTTTGAATACAGTAACGTTACTATTTTCTAAAGCTGCATCTCCCATTGATCTTTGTCCAGGGCGGTGTGCGTTTAATAATGTAGCAGTTACTCCATTATAGTAAGTCGCAGTTGCTGCAGATGTAGGTTTAGGAGTTTCTGCAGGATTAATAGGTTTAATAGGTTTAGCTGGTTCTGCTGGTTTAGCAGTTCCTGAATTAGTTGGTTTATCTGATGGTTTAGTTGTTGTAGATTCTGTCGGTTTATCCGAAGGCTGAGTATCTTTTGGTGTTTCTGGTTTTGTAACAGGTTTAGACTCAGCAGGCTTATCTGGAGTTTCAACTGCAGGCTTAGGAGTCACTACAGGTTTATCAACAGGTTTAGGAGTAAGTTTTTCTTGAACTCCAGTTAAATCTAAACTAAGAATTGTATCTTTTGTACCTTGACCAGCATTCCCTGAAGCCATTCCAATATCTTCCATAATTTTGACAAAGACAGTGGCATTTATTTGTGGTTTTAGTTCTGATAAAGTAAATTCAGCTAATTTAGGATTTATAACCGTTGGATCTTCTGTATACTCTATTGATTGTAATGGTATTTCTTTACCTTCTATCCAAAGTTTAGATACTCCATCAGATAAAGTTCCTACTTTAATATCTTTTAATATTAATTTGTACTTATAACCATTAGATACTTTTTGAACAGTTAATTTAACTATAGAAGCCTTAGCCATTGATATTTTTCCGGCTTCGTATGCGTTTAAAGCTGTTGTTGGTATTTCTACTTCTGGATTTTGAGTATCAGCTGCTAATAAAACTTTGTTGTTTTGTGTAGTTGCTGAATAATCTACCACAGCAAGGGTTGAGATGATAGTTGCTGCAGATAGAACTTTTAATAATTTATTTGCTTTCATCTTATCTTGAATTCTCCTTATATTTCTTTATACATGACTTTATACAAAGGGATAATTTATCCCTTTGTATAAGAGTTTTTTATATTATTTGTTATTTTTTCTGCGTAGTACTAGAGCAGATAATAATACTAGTGCACCTAAACCAACAGTTGCTGTTGAATTTAATCCAGTATTAGCTAACGCTTTAAGTCCTTTAGCTACAGTTTGTGATGTTTTTTGAACAGAAGTTTTTTCAGCCTCAGCTTTTTTATCTTCTTTGCTTTCATTTTGTCCAAAGATATCTTGTGCTGATGGTTGTGCTTGTTCTTTTGCTTTTTGCTCTTTGTTTAAATCATTGATATTGAATTCTGGTAATTCAGGTTGAACAAGAGCTTCACCAGTTTCAAATTTTGGTTTTTCGTTTGATGTTGGTCCTTCAGGTTGAACTGGAGTTACTTCACTATTTGGTTTAGTTTGAGTACTTGGTTCGCTTGATTGTTTGTCATTGTTGTCAGTAGGGACAGGTGTTACAGGAACAGGTGTATTCTGATTAGAAGCCACAGTTTTTGATACAATTGTGTATAAACTAAAGTGGTTTGTGAAGAATGTAAGTTTTCCATCTTTATAAACACTTGGAACTTTTTCTAATTTATTACCATTTACATAGTAAACTTCTAATTTTTCATTCTCATTAGCTACAACGGCTACTGTAACTGCACGAGTTTCTCCTCGTTTATTGATTGTAGTTCCTTTAGAATCTGTGAAGTGTAAGTCAATTGTTTTAACAACACTTAGGTTTTCATCAGCTTTTTTAACAAGTTCTTCAACTTTTGCAACAGTTTCTTTATCAGCTTTTTCAACTGAGAAGTTAGATGCTTTTACAGTAGAGTTATCGAATGAAACTTTGATTTCTTCTGATGAACCATTTTCTACAACTTTAGCAACTAATGTATCTTTAAGAGACGCAGAATTAACTATTTCTTTAAGTTTTGATGCTTCTTCTTTGTTTACATCTTTATCAGTAGCGATATTAGCTAAGGCTACTTTTTTAAGTTCTTCTAATTTTGCTTTTTC
>NZ_JAPWCC010000040.1:0-12428 GCF_041433735.1 Gemella sp. 20925_1_85
TATTGTTTAAAACATTGATTACTTATGATGCTACAAGCGTAACACGGTAGAAAGTATTTCCAGTCGTATTCTAAAACAAAAAATAAATTGATAAATATTAACTCTAATATTGTAAAATATACACCAATTATGTAGGTATTCCCCGACTGTTTTGTTAAAGTTCTATCGATTGTTTTAAAGATTTTTTGATAGATAGTTAATAAAAGAATAAATACTATACTAATTAACAAAATTATCTTTGTAGTAATATTTATTTTTAAATCACTTAGCCACAAACTAATAGCTATGGTGTTAGTAATTATAAATAAATGACCAGTTAAGTGATAAAAATTTATATCTCTTACATGAACGCTTCTGGAGATAAAGCTTGGGAATAATTGACTTACAGTGAAAGTAAGAAGTATAAACCAGTAGCAATAATCTATGAATATTAAGCCTAATAATAAAGAAAGTGTACGACCAGTATGAATATAACAAAATGGTTCTGTTAGTTTTTTTATCATAAGGTCTTTTTTATCTGTGAGAATATACTCGGTTATATGTTGAACACTTAATATTGCAGATAGTAGGATTAATGTTGCAAGTATATATTTAATATTTAAAGAGTTTCTCACTAGTAAATTCACTATAACGAGTATTTGTGAAATTAAAAAGAAGTAGTTAATAAAGCTATCTTTTCCATATCTGTTTAGATGAACAACTTCCAACAGCCAACTATTAAAGAAAATAATAAAAAGTAGCATAAAGTGAAAGAAGTTATATATTGATTTATCTGAAAATGAATACTCTACTGAGAATTTACTTATTAATAAAGACAATGAAATTGTATAAAAAGAGGTCAGAATGGTCTCTTTTTTTAAAACAAAATTCAAGATAAAGCTTCCTCCTTACTACTTTAATTACTCTCATTTTGATAAAAAAATATTGAAGTTATCCGTAGCTCAGGGCTAGAAGGATAACTCCAACCTTCTAAACAAAATTGAAAGAAGTTATAATCTTATTTTATCAAAAATAGATCTAAATATCAATAAAAGGAGAAGTGACTCAAAGTATTAATTTGCATCACCTCTCTTATATTTCATTATTTTTTGAATTTTTTATGAATCTCTGTGTAGAAAATTAGCCCTGCTAATGTTATAACTGCTCCACTAATCGCTAACGTGAATTGTGTTATTAGAGCAGAAATAACGATATAAATTCCACCTATTATAGCAATTAGAGGAACTATTGGATATAGTGGAACTTTATAAGGTCTTGGTAAATTCGGTTCTTTCTTTCTAAGAATGAATACCGCTAAGAATGTTGCAATAAAGAAAATCCAAATTGTAAATAAAAGGAAATCCGTTAGTGCATCAAATCCACCTGTAAACATCATTGCAATTGTTAAAATTAAAGTAACCAGAGCACAGAAATATGGTATTGAAAACATATTTAGTTTTAACCAATATTTTCTAAATGGTATTTGATTTTTTAGTGCCATTGCATAAGGTACACGAATCGCAGTCATTGTGAATCCATTCATTGTTCCGTAGACACTTACCATAATTCCTATTGTTATTATTTTCCCACCATTAGGTCCAAATAATTTAGTGGCAATATCATTAGGAACATTACCATTACCAGCAATTTGCTCCATCGGCATAGTTAATAGATATGCAATGTTTATTAGTAGGTAAACTGCAGTAATAACTAATAAACCATATAAAATTGCTCGTGGCAAATCTTTTTTTGGATTTTTCATCTCACCTGCTATAGTTCCAACATTACTCCAACCATCATAGCCATACATTGCAGCTAGCATAGCGGCTCCAAGAGCGGCTAGTGAAGAAGTATTGATAGTTGAATCAACTGAACTACTTGGAATTAATTCAATAGTAGTCGGATTAGGTTGTAATAATCCAAATACAATAATCGCAAATATAGGGATAAGTTTACCAATTGTCGCAGCGGTTTGAATTTGACCACTAGCTTTACTTCCAAGTAAATTTAAACCAGTAACTGTAATTGCAGCGCATGCACTTATTAAGATTGAATATTTTTTATCGACTTGGAATAAATTTAGAAATTGTGTTGCAAATATAGTAGCGGCAGCAGCAATACTCGCTGGATAATAAATCACAGCTTGAGCCCAACCTAATAAATAGGAAAAAGTTTTACCATAGGCTCTTTCTACCCAAACTATCATTCCCCCAGTTTCGGGCATAGAGGCTGCTAGTTCTGCAGTTGTTAGTCCAGCACAAATACTGATAATACCAGCAAGAAGCCAAGCTAGGAGACCTAAGCTAACACTGCCTGTTGTTTTATATATGACAGCTGCTTTAAAGAATACACCTGATCCAATAACTACACCAACTACCGTTGAAAATGCACCAAAGAATCCTATATCTTTTTTTAATTTTGTCAAAATATACCTCCTAAAAAATATTATAAATAATGACATCTGTATTAATAAAAATACTTTAAATGATGATGCTGATCCAAAAGTCCTAAAATGTAACAAAGTTCAGATGAGAACTCATAGACGCAGTGGTTTATTGATATCTAAATTCGCTTATAAAAGCTTTTTAGATATCTAATAAACTGTGCGGGGGTGACTCGACAAAATCTTGTTTCTTAAGAAGTCACGATTTTTGAGTCACTCCCATATTTTAATATGTATATTTAATTGTTATTCAAGAGTACATTATATATTATTTTTTTCTATATAACAATAGTTTGTGAGAAAAATATTAGAAGTATGTTAGAAAATCGGACATGAAGTAGTAAGAAGTGAGTCTACAAAGTCGATTTCTCCGAAATCACGATTTTTGAGTCACTCCCATAAGTTATTTAAAGTATCAGTAGCTAATTATAATTTATAGTATGAAATTTTAATAAAATTATTGTTAAAGATTTAACAAATTCATTGAAAATATGTTATAATAGGGAGTATCTGAATAAAATTACTAGATTATACTAGAAAGGAATTTAACATGACAGAAGAAATTAAAGTAGATGTACAAGATTTAAATGATCAAATGCTTGTTCGTCGTGAAAAAATGGAAGCTATGAGAGAAAGTGGTTTAGATCCATTTGGAACTAAATTCGAAAGAACTCACCTTTCAAATGAAATCGTAGCAGAATATGATAAATATAGTAAAGAAGAACTAGAAGAAAAAAATATTTCTGTAACAATTGCGGGACGTATTATGACAAAACGTGGTAAAGGTAAAGCTGGATTTGCTCACGTTCAAGACCTAGGTGGTCAAGTTCAAATTTACGTGCGTCAAGATAGAGTAGGTGATTCGTATGAATACTTCAAGACTCTTGACCTTGGAGATATCGTAGGTGTAACAGGTGTATTATTCAAAACTAACGTAGGTGAATTATCTGTTAAAGCTGACAAATTTGAAATTTTAACAAAAGCACTACGTCCACTACCAGATAAATTCCACGGACTTAAAGACGTTGAAGAGCGTTATAGAAGAAGATACGTAGACTTAATTATGAATGAAGAAAGTAAAGAAACATTTATTTTACGTTCAAAAATTATTCAAATTATGCGTAGTTACTTAAATGAACGTGGATACCTAGAAGTTGAAACTCCTATGATGCACTCTGTTGCTGGTGGGGCTGCAGCGCGTCCATTCGTAACTCACCACAATGCACTTGATATGCAATTATTTATGCGTATCGCACTTGAATTACCATTAAAACGTTTAATCGTTGGTGGTTTAGAAAAAGTATATGAAATCGGTCGTGCATTCCGTAATGAAGGTGTATCAACAAGACACAACCCTGAGTTTACAATGATCGAGTTATATGAAGCATATGCTGATTACAATGATATTATGGACTTAACTGAGTCTATGATTGCTTACATCTGTAATGAAATTCACGGTACTACTAAAGTTATGTACGGTGAAGATGAAATTGATTTAACACCAAAATGGCGTCGTGTTCACATGGTAGATGCAATTAAAGAAGTAACAGGTGTTGATTTTTGGCCAGAAATGACAGATGAACAAGCTCATGCATTAGCTAAAGAGCACAATGTTCCTGTTAGAAAAGATATGAAAGTTGGACACATCATTAATGAATTCTTCGAAACATTCGTTGAAGAAACATTAGTTCAACCAACATTCGTTTATGGTCATCCTGTTGAAGTATCTCCACTAGCTAAAACTAATGCTGAAGATACAAGATTCACTGATCGCTTTGAGCTGTTTATCGTTAGACGTGAACATGCGAATGCATTCAGTGAGTTAAACGATCCAATCGATCAAAAAGAAAGATTCTTATCTCAAATGGATGAAAAAGATGCAGGTAACGAAGAAGTTTATGAAATGGACGAAGACTTCGTAGAAGCATTAGAATACGGTATGCCTCCAACAGGTGGATTAGGAATTGGAATTGATAGATTAGTTATGTTATTAACTAACTCAGCTTCAATCCGTGACGTATTACTGTTCCCATACATGAAACATAAATAAGAAAACGTTAATATATAAAGGTTTATATAAAGCGATTTTCGCGGAATCCGCAAAATATCCGCTTATTGAAAAAAGGGCAAATATTTATAAAAATTAAATCTCCCTAAAATATAGGAAGCTTTAATAGAAATTAAAGGGAGCTTAGTCTCCCTTTTATTATATAAAAAAGGTATATAAGGAGTATCCAATGGCAAGCTTTTTTGAAAGATTAAAAGAAAAATTTTCTGCTAAGGAAGAATTAAATGAAGAACTGATTTCACTTGATGAATATGAAGAATTTGTCGAGAGTCAGTTTGTAACTGAAAAATTTAAAAAAGGACTTAAGAAATCACGCGATAATTTCTCTAACGCTCTTAATAATTTAATTAGTTCATATAGAGAAATTAACGAGGAGTTTTTCGAAGATTTAGAAGAACTATTAATTCAATCTGATGTTAGCTATAATACAGTATTAGAGTTAGTTGATTACTTAAAAGTTGAATCACAAAGACAAAATCTAAAAGAACCAAGTGAACTACAAAGTATGATTATTGAAAAACTTGTAGATGTTTACATGGAAGGAACTGTAAAATCTGAATTAAATTATGCGCAAGAAAAAGAACTTTCAGTATTTCTATTTGTAGGGGTTAATGGTGTTGGTAAGACAACTTCAATCGGTAAACTAGCTCATAATCTAAAAAAAGAAGGGAAAAAAGTTCTTATAGCTGCTGGAGACACATTCAGAGCAGGTGCAATTGATCAGCTTGATGTTTGGGCTAAGCGTAGTGGTGCTGATATAGTTAAATCACATGAAGGAGCTGATTCAGCAGCGATAATCTTTGATGCGATTCAATCTGCAAAAGCAAAAGGTTATGATGTATTATTATGTGATACAGCAGGACGTTTACAAAATAAAGATCATTTAATGAAAGAACTTGAAAAAATAGTTCGTGTAATTAAAAAGGAAGTTCCAGAAGGACCTCATGAAGTGTTATTAACAATCGATGCTACAACAGGACAAAACGGAATTCTTCAGGCTAAAACATTCAAAGAAGTTAGTGATGTTACAGGTGTAATCCTTACTAAACTTGATGGAACTGCTAAGGGTGGTATTGTTATAGCTATTAAGAAAGAATTAGGAATTCCAGTTAAACTTGTTGGATTAGGAGAAAATATTGATGATTTAGAAGTATTTGATCCTGAACAATATATCTATGGATTATTCTATCAAGAAAATACTGAACAAAAAGAAGAACAAGCAGAAGAATAAAAAATAATTTTTAGAAATATTCATTTTACATGGTTTTATGACAATGTAAAATGGATATTTTTTTATTATACAAATCAACAATTATTATAATCAAATTGCTATAGTAAATCGATGAAAATATTTTAATATTAAATTGGAATTATTTATCAAAATTAATTGAAAAAAAAGCAATAAAAGTATATAATAGATATATTAAGAAGGCAATAATATATGGAGGATTATAATGGGATTTTTATCTAAATTATTCGGAAAAAAAGAAGAACAAGTACAAGAGTTAGTATTAAACTCATACATGAAAGGTAAAGTGGTAGATATTACTGAAGTACCCGATCCAGTATTTGCTCAAAAAATGATGGGAGATGGATTTGCAATTATTCCTGAAGAAGGAAAACTAGTATCTCCAGTAGCAGGAGAAATTATCCAAGTATTCCCAACAAAACATGCTTTTGGTATTAAATCAGGAGAAGTAGAAATTCTTATCCACGTTGGATTAGAAACAGTTGCGATGAAAGGTGAAGGTTTCGATGTAGCTGTATCTGCTGGAGATAGAGTTGAAGTAGGTCAAACTTTATTAACTTATGATTTAGAATTAGTTAAAGAAAAAGCTAAAGATATTATTACTCCTTGTGTTGTTACTAACATGGATGCAGTAGCTAACATTGAAGTATTAAAATTAAATGAAACTGTTGATTTCTTACAAGAAGTAGCAAAAGTAAAACTTAAATAGACCTAGGTCTATTTAAGTTTTACTGTTAGTGGCGAAATTATGAATGATAAGAAATTTTGGAAGATTATATATCTGTATATAACAAAATATAATTATAGTATATTATATTATCGTCCAGAAAAGAAAGATGTCTGGCTTATTAATGAAGATAATGAATTAATAAGATTTATATATGGAGATAGTTTTAAATCAACAGAGATAGATAGTATAGTTTCTAATGTAATTAGAAATGAAGTTAGACTAAAAAAAATGTTTAAACTGAGTAGTTTAAAAATGAAAATCCTTTATGTTTCTCCTGATTTCGATGAAGTTATCGATGATTACAAAAAATATAGAATTTCAAATAGCTTGATTATTGAGCGTATACTTTATAATGAAAAGAACAGTAAGCTATTCTTAAAAGAAAAAGACTTTAGATTTATTGAAGGTACGCCAGATACTCTAAGATATAAAAATAGAGTAGTTGAACTTTATAAACGTCAGACACTAGATAGAAATGTTTTTAATGTAAAATATAATATCTTATCAGGTGTATATTTATTATTATTCTTGATAAATTTTGTTGTACTCTATTTATCGAGTAGCACTTATTCTTTATACAATTATATTGAATATAGTTATCAAAAAATGATAAGTGGACAATTTTATAGAATGTTCACAAGTGTGTTTACTACTGATAATTCTATGAAATTATTGCTTGTCTTGGTTTCGATTTTTGTTACTTCAATACTTTTTAATAAAACATTAAATATATTGAAGAGTATAGGGATATTATTAGTAGTATCATTTATTTTTAATTTGTTATTGATATTTGGTTACTCTGGTACGCTTGATATAGCGTTAGTTTCTAATATTGCATTGCTAGGTTCAATTTTTATGGAGCAACTTAGTAAGAAAAATGATAATCTGAAGTTTATGTATTCTGGTGCAGTGTCAATAGTATATCTAACTATTGCTACACTTGTATTTGAAACCTCAATAATACTTTATATTTTTTCTTTCATTTTAGGAGTGTTTTTAGAACTTTTCTTAATGAAAAAAAGAAATATTTATATTACATTAATATCAATATTAATCTTTGGTGTTTTAGGTGAAGCACTATTATTAGCGGGCGTAAATACTAAGAGTGTTATTAATAGATATAGAGCGAGTAGAGTAGAGAGTAGATTAGTAAAAACTTATTCAGATGAGGATATATTCAATTTAGAAAAAGAATTAACATCAAAAAATAAATCTGTACTTACTTATTATGAGTTAGGTATGGTGAAAATGACAAATGCAACTAAGCAAGAAGCTAAAAAGGTATTCTTGGACGGTATAAGTTTTGATTATACATTTTCTCCAATCTACTATAATTTAGCTGTTATTGAACGACAAGAAGGTAACTATGAAAAAGCTAAGGAATATGCTAAAAGAGCGTATGAACTAGATGGAAGAGAGAAAAACAAAAATCTAGTAGATGAGCTAAGTAAATTTTAAGGTGATGTAAATGATAAATTTTTACGATTTGCAACAATTTTTAAAATCTTTTGGTATAATAATATACATGAAAGATAGAAAACATACATTAAGTATGGTAGAATATGAGGTAAGAGAGTTAAGACGCTTAGAATTAATTTCAAAAGAAGATTTTATAAGAGCAATAGCAATTATAAAACATGAAGTTAATCATGAATTATCAAAAGGATAGGTGAGATTAAATGGAAAACAACCTTATTTTTATTAAGGTACGTAAGAGAATAGAAGAAGATGTTATGAAGATTGAAGAAATGATTAATGCTTGTGTATCGGTAAAAGGTCAGAGAACATGTCCCTTGTACCAAGATGTAATAGATACTCAAATTTACGGTCTTTCAAAAGAAATTAACATTGCTGTAGAAATAGGATGCATTTCAGAAGAAGCTGGACGTATTATTTTAGCTGATTTAGAAGATAAGGCTAGTGAAATGTATAATACTGTTATTCAAGAAAGTAAAGCGAATTAGTATGAAACTTTTTGGGAAAATACATAGATCTATAAAGCATGAAAAAAGACATGTTCGTTTAGATTGGATGGTTGCATTGACACTATTAGTTTTATTAGTTTTAAGCTGTATGATGGTGTATAGTGCTAGTATGATAGGAAATAAATATGGAACATTTACATCTGGTATTCCCGTAAGTGAGACTTATTTCCTACAACGACAAGCCATGTGGGCAATTTTAGCCTATATAGCGTTTTTACTATTTTCGGTTGCTGTACCATTCGAGATTTTTAAAGAGAAAGAATTACTAAAATATGGTTTTATTGTAATGTTTGTTTTACTTTTAATACCACAATTAATGCCGGCAATTAATGGTGCTAAATCTTGGATTAGGATAGGTTCTTTCAGTTTTCAACCTTCTACTTTAGCACAACTCTTTATTATTATGTATATGGCTTTTATTTTAGAGACAAGAAAAGAGAAGTTGAGACAAATATGCACTAGTTCAGAACTGTTGAAAATATTTAGTATTCCTCTTGCACTTGTTACGTTAATAGCTGCGCAAAATGATACGGGTATGATGCTTATTACATTATCGGTAATTGGGATTATGACTTTGTGTTCTAATATGCATTCAAAAAATGTAAAAAAAATCTTGTCACTCGCTTTAATTGCAGGGGTAGCAGTACTTATGCTATTTGTGATTAAGAATGCACTGTTTTCAAGTGGTACTTCTTATAGAACAAATCGTTTGAAAGTATTTTTAAATCCTTTTTCTGAGGATTTAGCAGCAGCTGCAGATCAAGTGATAAATTCATATGTTGCTTTTGGTAATGGAGGGTTATTCGGTAGAGGGTTAGGTAACTCTATTCAGAAACTTGGATATTTACCAGAAGCTCATACAGATTTCATCCTTGCAATTATAGCTGAAGAATTAGGATTAGTTGGAGTACTATTTGTTGTAGTGTTACTGCTAGTTATTATTGGAAAAGTAATTTTTTCTGGTACAAAATCAAGAAATACATTCTCAGCAATGTATTCTTTAGGTTTTGCCAGTTTGCTAGTTGTCCAAGGAGTTGTTAACATCGGAGGAGTTACTGCTTCTATACCGATGACTGGAGTACCATTGCCATTTATTAGTAATGGTGGTAGTTCAATCTTAATATTAAGTATAGGATTAGGTATAGCTACCAATATTTTATCTCATGTAAAATATTTACGTAGTAATAGTAAAAAATAATAAAGAATTTGGATTGATTAAATTAATCCAAATTCTTTTTGTGTTTTTTAGATAAGGAAATCGTATAAAATAGAAAAATTTATAATTTGTTATAGTGAGGCTTGCTAACTTTAGATAATCAAGCTATAATAGTAAAGGTAACTTTTAAAGGAGATTTTAGATGAAATTAGAACAATTTGATTTTTATTTACCAGAGGAGCTAATAGCACAAACACCTCTTTTAAAAAGAGATACTAGTAAATTACTTTGTGTAGATAGAAAAAATAATTCACATGAACATAAAGTTTTTTCAGATATTATAGATTATTTTAATCCTGGTGATACTTTAGTACTTAATAATACGCGAGTAATGCCGGCACGATTATATGGTGCTAAAAAGGATACAGGTGCTGCAATAGAGGTGCTTTTATTAAAAAATCTTGGACATAATGACTGGGAATGCCTTGTTAAACCTGCTAAAAGAATAAAAGAAGGTAGTATAGTATCTTTTGGTGATGGTATAATGGAAGCAGTTTGTACAAAAGTACTAGATGATGGATTTAGACATTTTGAATTCAAATATGATGGAATTTTCCAAGAAAGATTAGATGAACTTGGAACTATGCCACTTCCACCATATATTAAAGAAAGATTAACTGATAAAGAAAGATATCAAACAGTTTATTCGAAAGAGGTAGGAAGTTCAGCTGCTCCAACAGCAGGATTACACTTTACGAAAGAGTTATTAGAAAAGATAAAAGAAAAAGGTGTAAATATAGCTTACTTAACCCTTCATGTTGGACTTGGAACATTTAGACCTGTAGCTGTAGAAAATATTGAAGAACATGATATGCATTCAGAGTACTATACTTTAGATGAAGATACAGCAAAAATAATTAATGAAACAAAAGAAAATGGTGGAAGAGTATTTTCTGTAGGTACTACTTCAACAAGAACATTAGAAACAATTGCACGTGATAATAATGGGAAAATTGTTGCAGCTTCAGGATGGACAAATATCTTTATTTATCCAGGATTTGAATTTAAATGTGTTGATGGACTGATTACAAACTTCCACTTACCAAAATCATCATTAATAATGCTTGTTAGTGCATTTTATGATAGAGAAAAAGTTATTGAATTATATAACATAGCAGTTGAGAATAAATACCGTTTCTTCAGTTTTGGAGATGCGATGATAATAATCTAGTTTAAGAAAGGAAATATTTATATGAGAGATGTAAAAGAAAATGCAGTATGGTATGAACATATAAAAACTTGTAAACAATCGGGTGCAAGATTAGGTATTGTTCACACACCTCATGGAAGCTTCGAAACGCCTGTATTTATGCCAGTTGGAACGCAAGCTACTGTAAAAGCAATGTCACCAGAAGAAGTAAAAGGAATGGGTGCAGATATTATCTTATCTAATACTTATCACCTATGGTTACGTCCTGGTGAGGAGATTGTTGAAAAAGCTGGTGGACTTCACAAATTTATGAATTGGGATGGAAGCATCCTAACAGACTCTGGAGGATTTCAGGTATTTTCTCTAAGTGAGATGAGAAAAATAGAGGAAGAAGGAGTTCATTTTAAAAATCATTTATCAGGAGAAAAATTATTCTTATCACCAGAAAAAGCTATGCATATTCAAAATGCTTTAGGTTCAGATATTATGATGGCTTTTGATGAGTGTCCTGATTATAACCATGACTATAAATATATTCGTCAATCTGTTGAAAGAACAAGTCGTTGGGCTGAGAGATGTCTTGAAGCACATAAAAATCCTAAGACACAAAGTATCTTCGGTATAGTTCAAGGTGCTGGATTTAACGATCTTCGTGAACAAAGTGCTAAAGACTTAGTAAGTATGGACTTTCCTGGATACGCTATTGGTGGTTTATCTGTTGGTGAACCTAAACACGAGATGTATAGAGTTTTAGAACATGTAACACCTTTATTACCAGCCAATAAAGCGAGATATTTAATGGGAGTAGGATCTCCTGATGCACTATTTGAAGGTGTTTTAAGAGGAGTTGATATGTTCGACTGTGTGTTACCAACGCGTATTGCACGTAATGGAACATGCATGACTTCTGAAGGGCGTGTTGTAGTTAAAAATGCTAAATATGCTGAAGACTTTACACCACTTGATCCTGAGTGTTCTTGTTATTGTTGTAAGAATTATACGAGAGCGTATCTTCGTCATTTATTCAAAGCTGATGAAATCTTTGGAGCAAGATTAGCGACAACTCACAATATTCATTTCTTAATTAATATGATGAAAGATATACGTCAAGCGATTAGAGAAGATAGATTACTAGACTTTAAAGAAGAATTCTTTGAAAAATACGGATTAAACCAAGAAAATCCTAAAAACTTCTAAGAATTTAGTAAAAAAAGAATAATAAAGGTTTATTTTTTACTGAGTATATAGTAGAATAAATATATATTAAATAAACGGAGGGAAATTATGCAATATTCATATATTAATATTATTATGATTGTAGTTCTTTTTGCTTTCATGTATTTCATGATTATTAGACCACAATCTAAAAGAAATAAAGAATTAAAACTTCTTCAAGATTCACTAAAAGAAGGAGATAGAATTGTAACTTTCGCAGGAATTTACGGAGATATCGTAGAAGTAGGGACAGTAACAGTAAAAGTAAGAATTGCACCAAAAGTAGAAATCGAATTAGATAGAAATGCTATTCGTAGCTTAGTTGCAAAATAATAAGACTTTAAGCAGATTACAAAGGTAATCTGCTCAGGCTGTTGACAAATGCAGAAACTG
>NZ_JAPWCC010000041.1:0-11223 GCF_041433735.1 Gemella sp. 20925_1_85
AAAAAGAGAGTGGATCTTGGTACTACTATAAAAATGGTTCAGCAGTAAGAAATGCGTGGGTAGGAAACTACTGGCTAGGGTCAGATGGAAGAATGGTTACTAATAGATATGTGGATGGTGGCCGTTATTATGTAGGAAATGATGGAGCTTGGGTTCCGTTGCTTCCACCTATAAGTGGTTTGCAAGATGAATAGGAAGATATTATAAAGAGAATTAATATAATAATAAGAGCTTTAGTTCACTGGTTAGGTGAGCTAAAGCTTTTTGTAGTAGTAAGTTGAAGAACTTATATTAGTTGAAGTTGAAATAAATGCTTAATTATAGTATTATACTAGTGTTATTGAATTTTGAATATTATATTTTAAGGAAAGGGGGGAGTAAGTAGTGAAGAGAAACACATCGATAATAATTTCAATTGCTATACCATTGTTTATTGTAGTATTGTATAGATATTTATATGGATATATTTATCATGCTGTTGATGATGTTACAATTAATTATTCGATTTTAAATAAAGAATATATGTTACTTCCCTACATGGGAATAATATTAACCAAGATATTAGTAATATTACAGAGTTTATTTTCAAATATTAATATCTTCTTCGTTTTTTTAGTATCAGCGTATAGCATAAGTTTTTCATGTTTGCTTTATCTGCTGAGAGATAGAAAATATAAAATAGTTCTATGGATAATAGTTTTAGTAATAGAGTTTGCTTTATTAAAATATTTTACATACTCCGTGGTTGCTTATTTGTTGTCTATCTCGGGAATATTTTTACTTTATAAAGAAAAAAACATAGTTTTTCCTATTATGCTTATATTTATCGGTATCTCTCTTAGAGTTCAAATAATATCAAGTCTTTTGGCATTATGTTTGGCGATAATCATATTTGAACTAATTAGGAATAAAAAGGTAAAACGAACAGCTATATTAATTAGTACAATTTTTGTTGTAAGTTTAACCAATTGGTTATTTATACAAAGTAACGATGTAGAAAAATCTTATATAGAATGGAATGAAAAGAGTACTTTGATTAGAGACTATCCTGCTATTGATTATTCTGAAAAAAAAGAAAGTCTAGATAAGATTGGTATTACTGAAAATACATTAGCAAGTCATAATTCTTGGATACTCTTAGAAAAACAAATCTTTAGTAATGAGCTGTTAGATAATCTTGATAAAGTAAGATCAGTATCAGAAAAATATAATCTATCGATTAAAAAGATAATACTTGAGTACTTTTCTAATGAGTTTTATAAGTTGTTTACATTTTTTGTAATTCTTGTTTTTATATTTTATAAATCTAAAAGTTATTATGGATATCTGTTATTTTTGAGTCCTTTAGCTTTATTAGCAGGGCTAATAGTTAGGAAAAGAGTAGTAGAGAGAGTTTATATACCTATCATTATTCTAGCTTTATTTATTTTTATTGTATATGGTAATGAGCTGTTTATAAAAAGAAACTATAAATTATTGAATAATTTAGAAGGTGTTATCTTTACAATTTTATGCATACTATTAATGGATAATATATGGGGCTATGGAAAAAATGAATTGTATTGGTTTAATTATCATTCTCATGATTTTAATAAGAACTATAACAATGTATTAGTTAATAATAAAGATAATTTATATATTATTTCAGGATACGGAAATTTAGTTAGCTCTCAACCGAATGTAAGTAAGGTTTTTGTTGAGACGGATAAATTAACAAGAAACATAATAACCTTTGGAACATGGCAAACATTCTCGCCTGAATATCATAATAAACTAAAAGGATTTGGAGTGAAAGATACAAATAATATACTTTCTAGTGCGGTAAATAGTGATAATATTAAATTTATTTTGCCTAAAGAATCTAGTGTTTTCGATAAAATCAGAGTACTGTTTAAAGAAAATTATGATAAAGATGTTTACTTTGTAAAAGAAAGTGATATTTCAAATGATATGAATATATATAAATTAAGGGGTGATAAGTAGTGAGCAGTAAGAGAATTAAATATATTGATATGTTAAAGGCTTTTTGTATAATCTTAGTAATAGCTGGTCATATGGGATACACTCCAGCCAAAGTGAAATTATTATTATATATATTCCATATACCTTTATTTTTCTTTTTATCAGGAATGACTTTAAACGTAGCTAAGTATACATCGTTCTTTGAATTCTTTGTTAGAAAGTTTAAAACTATAGTTATACCTTGTTTTTTAATGAATATTTCTATATTTTCTATTAAATCATTTATCTTACAACCGCAATTTATATTGAAAATAGATATTATACATTTTATAAAAGCTATGATAGTGGCTGATAGAATGCATATTTATTATCAATTGTGGTTTTTAAATGTGTTATTCTTAGCAGAACTGGTTTGTTATTTTGCGATAAAATATAGTGATACATTATATAAATATATAATTGTATATATTGTACTTATATTATGTGGTAGTTTAGGAAAAAAACTATATGAGATGGAATTTTGGTTAATTTGGAGTTTTGATCTTGTACCATATGCATCAATATTTATTTTGTCTGGATATGTATTGAGAAAGAATCTAGCTACGCTACAAAGATATTTCAGAAAAGTATATTTTTTACCAGTTACGGTAGTAAGTATCATATGTGGAGTTTACAACACGAGAGTAGATCTATATTATCAACAGATTAATTCAACTTCCTTGTATTTTATTGCTGCTTTCTTTGGTATCTGGGCAAGCTTTATATTATTCAAAAATATACCAAATATACCAATACTAGAGAGAATTGGTGGTAACACGCTGATATATTATGCATATCATTCACCAATAGTCTTATACATTTTAGATATTATTATGGAGCAACTTGCTGGTAAGTATACGGGAATATTCGTTAGTAATTATATAATAGCCATTGTAGAACTATTTTTAGCGATAATATTGTGTGAATTGATTGCTAAGATAATTAATAATACTTTCCCATTTATTATTGGAAAATCATTTAAGACAACCTAATTTGGTTGTCTTTTTTACTTCCATTTCTTCTGTTCTATTGTGAAATATGGTATAATAAAGGGATGAAATAAATTAGTAGAGCTAATCGAAGAAGTTGATTAGCTGTTAAGGTGAAAGATGAATATTGATAATAGATTTGAAACAGAAGCGGTAAAAAAGTATAGAGCTTCGATTGAAAAGAAGAAGATATCGTTATTTCTGAAATTACTTTTTGATAAGGTGCTGGCATTAATTTTGCTTGTTCCTTTATCGCCGATAATTTTAGGAATAGCTATCTGGATAAAACTCGATAATGAAGGCCCTGTGTTTTACAGGCAAGAGCGTATTACAACTTATGGTCGAACTTTTAGAATCTTTAAGTTTAGAACTATGGTTAAAGATGCTGACAAACTTGGGACAGCTGTTACTCAGCAAAATGATCCTCGTATTAGTAAGGTAGGACATAAGCTTCGTAAATTACGTCTTGATGAACTACCTCAGCTTATCAACGTACTTGTAGGTGATATGAGTTTTGTAGGAGTGAGACCTGAAGTAGCGAAATATGTAGATAAGTACACTGATGAAATGAATGCGACATTACTTCTTCCAGCTGGGATAACTTCTCCAGCTAGTATCGAATACAAAGATGAAGATGAAGTTATTGAGAAATTCAAAGACAGTGGACGAAGTGTAGATGAAATCTATGTGGAGGAGATTCTTCCAGATAAGATGAAATATAACTTAAAGTACATTGAAGAATTCAGTGTTATAAATGATATTAAAATAATGATAAGAACTGCTATTGCGGTTGTTAAATAAAAAAGCTGCAACTTCCACATTGCAGCCTACTATCAACACTAAACGAATGAAAGAAACGAAATTCCAATGAAATTATTCTTTATTTAATTCGCGAAGAATTAAAAAGATAACTATTAATTGAAGTAATTCGATCATATTTTACACTCCTTTCACAGTAGTGTATTTAGTTGATAGTAATTTAATTATATCATATTATTAAATGATATTAAAATTAACTGAGGCTTACGAGTTAGCGAATTATCTAATATTGTAATATATATAATAAGAATCATAGTTAATTAAATATGGATTGCTGTTTACTATGAATATAGATGGAATTTTTAAAACGTATTTTGATTGATTAACTATAAAAAATATTGTATAATAATATCTAGATAATTCGATCAAAAAACACAAGAGGCCTTCCACAATATTAGTCTCTTGTGTTTTTTTATTAGAAAGAGTAGAAACAAATAATTAGGAGTTTGAGATGAAAAAATATAATATACCATTCTCTCCACCAGACATTAGCGATGGAGAAATTAACGAAGTAATAGACACTTTAAAATCAGGTTGGATTACAACTGGACCGAAGACAAAAGAATTAGAAAGAAGATTATCTGAATTTACGAATACACCTAAAACTGTTTGTCTTAATTCTGCAACAGCGGCGTTAGAGTTAACATTACGTGTTCTAGGTATTGGCGAAGGTGATGAGGTTATCGTTCCTGCGATGACTTATACTGCTTCTTGTAGTGTGATTTATCACGTTGGAGCGAAGGCAGTTATTGTTGATATAGCTGAAGATAGTCACGAGATGGACTATGATGCTTTAGCTGATGCTATTACTGAAAATACTAAAGCTGTTATTCCTGTTGACTTAGCAGGAATTCCATGTGATTATGATAGAATTTTCGAAGTAGTCGAAAATAAAAAACACTTATTCAAAGCTAATAGTGAATACCAAGAGAAACTTGGTAGAGTAGCTGTTGTAGCCGATGGAGCGCATGCTTTAGGAAGTACTTATAAAGGTAAAAAAATTGGTTCTGTAGCTGATTTTACTACATTCTCATTTCACGCTGTGAAGAACTTCACTACAGCTGAAGGTGGAAGTGTAACTTGGAAAGAAAATAAAAACTTTGATAACGAAGAGTTATATAGAGAATACCAAATATATTCTCTTCATGGTCAAACAAAAGATGCTTTAGCTAAAACTAAAGCAGGATCTTGGGAATATGATATTGTTATTCCTGGATATAAATGCAATTTAACTGATATTGCAGCATCTATTGGACTAGTACAATTAGACCGTTATCCAAAACTTTTAGAACGACGTGATGACATTATCAGTCAGTATAATAAAGGATTCGAAGGAACTAAAATTACAGCTCTAAGTCATAGTTCAGAAGATTATAAATCTTGTGGACACCTTTATATAACTCATGTTGAAGGTGCTACATTTGAACAACGTGGTGAAATAATCATTAAGATGGCAGAGCGTGGAATTAGCTGTAATGTTCACTATAAACCATTGCCGTTATTAACTGCGTACGAAAACCTAGGATTCGATATTGAAAACTATCCCAATGCTTATAATTACTATGCTAAGGAAATAACATTACCGTTACATACAAGACTTAGTGATGAAGATGTAGCTGTTATTATTGAAAACTTCAAGGAAATTGTTGAGGAGGTAGTAGGTGAGTAGTTTAAAAGAAATACAAAATAAAAGTTTAGAAATGGCTGAATATTTTGTAGAATTTTGTAAAGAACATGACTTACTTTGTTATCTTTGTGGTGGTGGAGCTATTGGTGGCCTAAGGAATAAAGGATTTATCCCTTGGGATGATGATTTAGATTTTTTCATGCCTAGAAAAGACTATGAAAAACTTCCAGAACTATGGAAAAAACATGCTAAAGAACAATATTTCTTATCAAAAAGTGATAGCAACTTTGTTGATAGAAATTTATTTATCACGATTCGTGATAAAGAAACAACATGTATAAAACCATATCAACAAGATCTAGATATGCCACATGGTTTAGCTTTAGATGTTATTCCCTTGGACTACTATCCTAAAAATGAAGCAAATAGAAAAAAACAAGTTCGTTGGGCATTGATTTATTCACTATTCTGTGCTCAAACTATCCCTGAAAAACATGGGGCGATTATGAAATGGGGTAGTACGATTTTACTTGGTTTAACATCGAGTAAATTACGTTATAAAATCTGGAAAAAAGCTGAAAAAGAGATGATGAAATATACGCTTGAAGAAAGTGATGGAATAACAGAACTTTGTACAGGTCCTGGATATATGAAAAAGAAATATCCGATTGAAGCATTTGAAGATAATATCTTTATAGATTTTGAAAACACTAAAATGCCTATACCTGTAGGGTATGATATTTATCTGAAAACAGCATTTGGTGATTATATAACACCACCACCAAAAGAAAAACAAGTACCACATCATGATGCAGTTATAGTGGATATGGAAAATAGTTATCTTAAGTATAAAGGGGAATATTATGGACGAAAAAATTAGTGTAATAGTACCGGTATACAATGTAGAACAATACTTAGAGCGTTGTGTTGATTCAATAATCAATCAAACCTATAAAAACCTAGAAATTATTCTAGTCAATGATGGTTCTACTGATAACAGTGGACAACTTTGTGATGAACTTGCAAAGAAAGATGATAGAATAAGGGTAATTCATAAGGAGAATGGTGGATTATCTGATGCGAGGAATGTTGGGATAAATGAAGCGGAAGCTGAGTTAATCGGATTTATAGATAGTGATGATTATATAGATGAAGATATGTATGAAGTGCTGATAACTAATTTAAAAAGTTCAAACGCAGATTTATCTATGTGTGGGCACTATGATGTCTATAATGATGTTCCTGAGGCGCAAGTAACTGAAAAGAAAACATGGGAACTTAGTCCTCGAGAAGCTATTAAGATGGTTATGGAAGCTAAGATACTATCTGTTACAGCTGTTAATAAATTATATAAAAAGAGTTTGTTTTCAGAGTTCAAATTTGAAATCGGAAAAATCGCTGAAGATGCATTTATTATGATAAAGTTATTAGATAAGTGTAATAAAATAGTAGCAACCAATGAGAAAAAATATTACTATGTACATAGAGAAAATAGTATTACTACCCAAAAATTTTCTCTTAAGTTTTTAAATGTTATAGAAGCTTATGAACAGAATAAAGAGATTATTTTAGAAAAATACCCTGAACTAAAAGAGGTAGCTCAGATGAGAATGAATTGGGCGTACTTTTATGTACTAGATAGGTTATTGTTAGATAAAGAATATAATGATAAAAAATTAGAAAATAAGTTAATATCGTATTTAAAAGATCATAGTAAGGATATTTTAACAGATTCATTATTTACAAAAGGTAGAAAAATTGGATTTGTTGCCTTATTATTGAATAGAAATCTATATAGAAAAATAATAGAGAAGAGAGGATATTAATTAGAGTATGTTAAAACTAATAGAAAAAAATTATTTTAAAATAAATATGGCATTTATTTTAATAGTTGCTGTTTATTGTATGTGTGGTCTAATAGTGCCACTACAATTTATTTCAGCTAACAAGATTGTTGCAGGGGGAATGACATTATTTGGAATTCTTTTAGCAACGTACAACTTAGTTATTAAGAAGGTCTATCTAAAAATAAAAACAATAGAATACCTATTACTATTTTTTGCTTTTAATATTATTACTAGTATGCTAGTGATATCTTATGGTTATTCTACAAATATAAAAAATGCATTAATATTTTATATTTATTTCTTAACTGTATTCCCTATATTCACAGGAATTACTAGAGAAGAAGGTAAAAAAATATATGATTACTTTTTCTATACAGTTACTGTACTTAATACTTTTGGAGTATTAGTGTCATTAATTCAATTCGTATTATTGAAAGGTTATAGAGTACATGACTATAAAGGATTATATATTAGACAAGGATTTGTAGAGTCTAGACTATTTGGTATTTTAGCAAGTCCTAACTATCTTTCTTTAATTTCGTTAATAGTGATTATATTTTTAGTTCTTAAAGTATGTAGTTTTGAGAAAGTATATAGATATATTAGTATAGTCGCTATTGTATTGAATTTTATTTATATAGTGTTATCAGGTTCAAGAACTGCGTTTATCTGTATGATGATAGCGGCTGTTATATATTCAATAGTGATGTTTTATCAAAAAGGGAATGTTAAATCGCTATTAAAAGTAGCACTGGCAATTGTTGTTGTGTTATTCAGTTATAAAGCTGTTAATTTCACTAGTGAGCAGTATTTAAAATATAACAAAGAGAGATTAGAAGTTCAAGATAAAAAATTAGAAAATAAAGATAATAATCTTTCTCTTGAAAGAACAGATACAAGTGAAGAAAATATTTCCAATAATAGATTTGCAATTTGGAAATCTACAGCATCTTTCGTACCTAAAAAACCTATTTTTGGGTATTCAGGTGGAAACTGGTATGAGATAGGTAAAAAGATGAATCCAGATGAGTATATAATAAAAGAACATTATCTTACTCATAATGGATATTTAGAAATTTTATTCTATAATGGATTGGTAGGATTTATTTCAATGGGAATCTTTGTCTTATCATTCTTTATATCAATGGTAAAACGAATATTTAGAGATAAAAAAGAAGATTTAGTAAATAAAGATTTATTATCAATGATTATGATATTAATGGTAATTCTAGTGTCTAATCTATTCTTAAGTTCTACATTTTATGGAATTTCATTGTTAGGTATCATCTTATTCTTAATGGCAGGTTATTTCTATTCTATAGTGAGTACAGACAAAAGTAATTTTAAAAAATTAGATATTGATGAAATTAAAGAAGTAGAATTAGGAGTTATGGATTATATTCATAATATTTGTAGAGAAAAAGGTATTAATTATTCATTAGCTTATGGAAGCTTGTTAGGTGCAGTAAGACATAGAGGATTTATTCCATGGGATGATGATTTGGATATTGCTTTAAAGAGGGATCAATATGATAAATTATATCAAGCAATTTTAGAAGATAATAACAGTATTTATAAGGTCGTTTCTTGGGAAAATGATTCTAGGTACCCTTATCCATTTTACAGAGTCTATGATAGTAGAACTGTTTATGAAAATAACTACATACAAAATGATATAGAATTAGGTATCTGTGTAGATGTTTTTCCTTTTGATGACTATAAAGATGTAAATAAAGAAATCACAAAATTAGATATGTATCGTAGATTATCTGTATATACTTTATATGGAATAAGAAATAAAGAAGCGGGAATAAAGAATATTGTTCGTTATCTAATGTTAGTAGCATTCAGATTAACAAGGGTGAAAACATGGAATAAAAAATTAAATGATTGTTCTAAGGTTCCTGTTAATAGTGAATATATAGATTATCTAATGGAATCTAAAAAATACAGTACAAAGATAGATGCTAAGGCTTTAGATAAAGTAATCGGATTTAAGTTTGAGGATAGAGTATATAATATACCGACAGATTATGATCATATTTTAACTACAATTTATGGTGCGGACTATATGGAGATTCCGCCAATAGAAAAAAGAATACAGCATGATGATTTTGTAGCGTATATTAAGAAGGAGAACTAGTATGTTGCAATGGCTTAAGAGGAGTTTAGCTAGTTTTTTAGGTGATAAAAAAGATGTTGTTAAAAACTTCCCTTTAATAAAAAAATTAAATGAGAAAGCTAATATTGAATTAGATTCTAAAAGAAGTAATTTGTTAAAAGAAAACTTTGAGGAAATATTGAATATTGTTTATAGTTCTGAGTTAAAGAATTATAATATTTGGTTAGATTTTGGAACATTATTAGGTTACTATCGAGAAAATGATTTTATAAGTCATGATTTAGATATGGATTTCGGAGTTCAAGTTTCAAGTTTAGAAGAATTTGAAGTCATAGAAAAACACCTTGCTAAAAATGGTTTTAAACGAACAAAAGAGTTTTATTTTGATAAAGATTTAGTTGAATTATCGTACAGCTATAAAGGACTTAATGTAGATTTTATTGTCTATAACAAGGAAGACGATAAAGTATCTTCTGATACAATATTTTTCATGACAAATGCATTAGGGAATCCTACTAGATATGAGGTTTACCACTATGAAATTCCATTCACTGGTTTAAAGGAATGTGATTTTAAAAATCAAAAAGTAAAGGTTCCAGCTAATACAGAGGAGTATTTAAAAACTTTATATGGCGAAGATTTTAAAACTCCTAATACTAACTATAATTGGAAAGAAAATCCGATTTATAAGAGTGGGGATGCAGAGTTAGCAGAGGTTGTATTGAGAAAAGATAAATAAACTAGATCTAGGAGATAGTATTATGGGAAATAGGGTAGCATTATGGGACAATTTAAAATTTTTCCTTGTAACTTGTGTGGTTATTGGACATTTTGCGGATAGATTTACCGATGTATCTAATATTTATGATAGTATGTTTTTATTTATATATTCATTTCATATACCACTTTTTATTTTTATATCGGGATTGATGTTTAAAAATAAAGATATTACAAGTAAAGCGATATTTTTTATAAGTATAGGTTTTGTTTATAAGATAGTTTCAGCGGTTGCGGAAAGATTACTAGGAACAGTGAAGGTTGAATTTTTCCTACTATGGGATGGTGGGCTTTCATGGTTTATGTTTGCTTTGGCAGCATATACTGTAATTTTAAAAATAATTGAGAAACAAAACAAGGAATATATTTTAGTGTTTTCGATAGTCTTGGCTTGCTTTGTAGGATATGATACAGGAATAGGTGATTTCCTGTATTTATCAAGGATAATAATATTCTTTCCGTTCTTTTTGAGTGGGGTATTATTACAAAAGGCAAATATAGTAGAATTTAAAAATAAAAATTCAAAATATATAGTTTTGGCTGGATTAATAGTAGTGATTTGGCTAGGATTATGTGTTTTTGAATTGGATATTTTTTATAGATTAAGATATTTATTTACAGGAAGGAATCCATTCTTCCCTCAGATAATGAGTTATGCCCCATTAGCAAGATTAGCTAGCTATATCATATCTTTTGGAATGTGCTTTGCTCTTATAATGTTGATGCCTAATAGAAGAATGTTTTTAATTACAGACATGGGGAAAAATTCTATAAATGTATATTTTTGGCATATGCATATATATTATGTTTTGAATAAGGTATTTAATATCTCAAATATATTTAATTATGGAGTTAGTGGGAAATTAGCATTTCTATTAATGGCAGTGTTATTAAGCATCGTACTGTCTCATAATATTTTTAACTTCCCAATAAAACAGATAAGAGAACAAATATTCTTAAATAAGAAAGCATCGTGATTTTAAGAATGTATAAATATCATAAAAAGAGGGCTCTTTGTCAAATTCGGGGCATGGAGAAAAA
>NZ_JAPWCC010000042.1:0-10328 GCF_041433735.1 Gemella sp. 20925_1_85
CCAAAACCAGTTGAGAAGAAACAAGGATGGATAAAAGAAGGTGACGCGTGGTACTTCTACTACCAAGGTCAAATTACTAAAAACGCATGGGTAGGAAGCTATTGGCTAGGAGCTGATGGTAAGATGGTTACAAATGCATGGGTAGATAACAACCGTTATTACGTAGGTGCTAACGGATTATGGGATAAGAACGCTAAGAAACCAGAAGCGCCAAAACCTGTAGAGAAGAAACAAGGTTGGGTGAAAGAAGGAAATACTTGGTATTATTACGAAAATGGAACATTAGCTCGTAACAAATGGATCGGTAGCACATACTGGGTTGGAGCTGATGGTAAAATGGCAACAAGCTCATGGGTAGATAACGGCCGTTACTACGTAGGGCCTAATGGAGCATGGGTAAAAGATGCTAAGAAACCAGAAGAAACAAAACCAGCAGAGAAAAAACAAGGTTGGAAAAAAGAAGATAACTCTTGGTATTACTATGACAACGGTGAAAAAGCACGTAATAAATGGATTGGTGATACTTACTGGGTAGGAAAAGATGGTAAAATGGTAACAGATAACTGGGTAGACAACGATCGTTTCTACGTAGATAAATCTGGTAAAAAAGATCCATCAATCAAGAAAAAAGTTATCATTAATGATGAACTAGGATGGCAAAAACGTAACGGTGGAGAATGGTACTATTATGAAAAAGACGGATCATTAGCACGCAATAAGTGGGTAGGAGATTACTGGCTTGGCGCTGATGGTAAGATGGCTAAGAGTGCATGGGTAGATAATGGCCGTTACTACGTAGACTCTAGTGGTAAATGGGTACCTAACTATGCTAAAGCGGACAAAAACACAGCTGCTTTAAATATGCCTCAATACTACCAAGGTGATTACCGTTGGGCTAATAGAAGATATGGACTTGGAACAATGGCACAAAGTGGATGTGTACCAACATCATTAGCTATGGTATTCAATGGATTAGGACAAAAAGTTCTTCCAACAGCTGTAGCAGATACAATCTACAATAACACTAACGAAATGAACGTTGGTGGATTAGGAACATCAGGAAAAGGTGCTGTTTATGCGATTAATGCTTATGGATACAAACACACAGTACTTTCAACTAAAGAACAACTTATTGCAGCACTACAAAGCGGTAAACCCGTATTTGCGACAGTAGGAAATGGTATTTTCGCAAAAGGTAGATTAACTCACGCTATCGCCTTAAGTGGATACAGCAATGGTAAGACTAAGGCAATGGATCCTGATAGTGCGTATAACACAGGAAAATGGTATGACATTAATACTATCTGGAACCAAAGAAGTACAGATCCATATGACACTAACATCGGTGGATCATTCGTAGCAATCGGATAATAGAATAGAACGATGCAGGAATATTGATTTTTAAGAAATCTGATTTCCTGTGTCGTTTTTTGTTGTAATATTAGGTTTATAAGACAGGTTGTTGATAGTTTTATAATGGGGATGACTCCAAAGTATTAGATTTTGAAAAAAGTTCATATGAAAACTCATAGCCTCAGCAGTAGACACAATCCAATCAGTTTCGTCTTATGACTCACTTCTTGGTGTGTCCTTGCATACGTTATACGTAAGAATTTTAACGTGCCTTTGGCACTAAAAATTCTAACGTACAACGCAAGTGGTTTATTGATATCTAAATTCACTTTATAAAAGCTTTTTAGATATCTAATAAACTGTGCGGAGGTGACTCTAAAAAATCGATTTCTACGAAATCACGATTTTTGAGTCACTCCCATTTAATTATTTTTGCACTAAATTATAACAGTTGTTGCTAAAAGTCTTTAAAATTGGTATACTATAACTTAGAGAACTTGAAAGCGAAGGAGTGTGCTTAAATTATGGTATATAACCACAGAGTTATAGAAAAAAAATGGCAAAAATATTGGGATGAAAATAAAACATTCAAAACATTAGATGATCATACAAAAGAGAAATTTTATGCATTAGATATGTTCCCTTATCCATCAGGAGCTGGACTACACGTTGGTCACCCAGAAGGGTATACGGCTACTGATATCTTAAGTAGATATAAAAGAGCAAATGGGTACAATGTACTTCACCCAATGGGATGGGATGCATTTGGATTACCTGCTGAGCAATATGCGCTAGATACTGGTAATGACCCAAGAGACTTTACTAAAACTAATATCGACACGTTCCGTCGCCAAATTAAAGAATTAGGATTTTCTTATGATTGGGATCGTGAAGTAAATACAACAGATCCTAACTACTACAAATGGACACAATGGATTTTCAAAAAGCTTTAT
Organism: Gemella sp. 20925_1_85; assembly: GCF_041433735.1. Classification (NCBI taxonomy): domain Bacteria; kingdom Bacillati; phylum Bacillota; class Bacilli; order Caryophanales; family Gemellaceae; genus Gemella; species Gemella sp. 20925_1_85. The sequence goes on from NZ_JAPWCC010000042.1 coordinate 2,307, forward strand.
GAAAAAGGACTTGCTTATGTTGATGAAGTACCTGTAAACTGGTGTCCTGCATTAGGAACAGTACTTTCTAATGAAGAGGTTATTGATGGTAAATCTGAGCGTGGAGGACACCCTGTAGAGCGTCGTCCTATGCGTCAATGGGTACTAAAAATTACTGATTACGCTGAAAAACTTCTTGCTGATTTAGATATTCTTGATTGGCCAGAAAGTCTTAAAGCAATGCAACGTAACTGGATTGGAAAATCTGTTGGTGCTGAGATTGACTTCAAAATTGAAGGAACTGATAAAGCATTCACAGTATTCACTACACGTGCTGACACTGTATTTGGTTTATCTTACTGTGTACTTGCACCTGAACACAAACTAGTAGAAGAAATCGTTACAGAAGGACAAAGAGCGGCTGTTGAGGAGTACCTTGACATCGTTAAACGTAAGTCTGATCTTGAAAGAACAGACCTTAACAAAGATAAAACAGGAGTATTCACAGGAGCTTATGCGATTAACCCTGTAAATGGTGAAAAAGTTGAACTTTGGATTGCGGACTACGTTCTTGCAAGCTACGGAACTGGAGCTGTTATGGCTGTTCCTGCGCACGATGAGCGTGACTATGAATTTGCGACTAAGTTTAATCTACCAATCAAGGCTGTTATCGAAGATAATGGTGAAGTTGTTGTACCATTCTACGGTGATGGTAAACACATCAACTCTGACTTTATCAACGGATTAAACAACGAAGAAGCTATCGCAAAAGTTATTGAATTTTTAGAAGAAAACAAAGTTGGACGTAGTAAAGTTACATACAAACTACGTGACTGGTTATTCTCAAGACAACGTTATTGGGGAGAACCAATTCCAATTATCCACTGGGAAGATGGTACTATGACTACAGTACCTGATAGTGAACTTCCACTATTACTTCCAGAAACTGACAACATTAAACCATCAGGAACAGGAGAATCTCCACTTGCGAATATTGAAGAGTGGCTAAATGTAGTAGATCCTGAAACTGGTAAAAAAGGTAAGCGTGAAACTAACACAATGCCACAATGGGCTGGTTCTTGTTGGTACTACTTACGTTACATTGATCCGCACAATGATGAAATGTTCGCAGATCCAGAGAAATTAAAATACTGGTTACCTGTAGATGTTTATATCGGTGGAGCAGAACACGCAGTACTTCACTTACTATATGCTCGTTTCTGGCACAAAGTACTTTATGATTTAGGTCTAGTTCCGACTCGTGAACCATTCCAAAAACTATTCAACCAAGGTATGATTCTTGCTGAAGGTAAAGATGGTCGTCCAGAAAAAATGTCTAAATCTAAAGGTAATGTAGTTAACCCAGATGATATTATCGTATCTCATGGTGCTGATACATTACGTGTGTATGAAATGTTCATGGGGCCATTAGATGCTTCAATCGCATGGAGTGAAAATGGTCTAGATGGATCTCGTCGTTTCTTAGATAGAGTATACCGTCTATTCGTAGATGAAGAAACTGGTAAAGTAAATGACAAAGTTCAAGATAAAGATAATGCAGAATTAGAAGTAAGCTATAACTACACTGTTAAGAAAGTATCAGAAGATATCGAAATTCTTGGATTTAACACAGCTATTTCACAACTTATGGTATTTGTAAATGACTGTTATAAAGCTGAATACATCCCTCGTAAATATGCGTTAGGATTTATCCAACTTCTTGCGCCATTTGCACCTCACCTTGCTGAAGAAATGTGGGAAATCTATGGTAACACTGAGTCAATCTCATACGTACCATGGCCAACATTTGATGAAAGCAAACTTGTAAGTGATACTGTAGAAATCGTAGTTCAACTTATGGGTAAAGTTAAAGCTAAATTAGACGTTAAGAAAGACTTAACACCAGCTGAATTAGAGCAAATCGTTCTAGCTAATGAAGAAGTGAAAGAATTAATCGAAGGAAAACAAGTTATGAAAGTAATCGTAGTTCCTGGAAGATTAGTTAATATCGTAGCTAAATAAGGAGAGACACATGGAAGAATTAATTTATAGTATTGTTAGCGAAATTGTTGAGCATAAAGATGAAATCAAAATCGAAAAATTCGTTAAAAATGCACGTGAACACTACATTTTAACAGTACACCCAGATGATTGTGGGCGTATTATAGGGAAAAAAGGTACAGTGATTAACGCAATCCGTACTGTATTAAATTCAACAACATTTAGTAAAAAAGTTTACTTAGATTTAGTAGAATAATAAGATAAATGTTTAATAGGAGTCTGAAAGATAGATATTTTTCAGATTCCTATTTTTTTGGGTGAATGGAAGTTTAGTTGATTTAGAAAGAACTGCAATTAATTTAATTTTTAAAATAGATATAGTATAATTAGTTGAGAGAAGAATTAATTTATGAGACTTGCTGATAGAAGATTGTAGTTATATTGTAGGTTCTATATGATAAGAAAACATTAAATATTAAAAAGTTATAATTAAATATAAAGGAAGGGATATAAAATGGTAAAAATTAAAGCTAATGGTAATGAAATTGCATTATTAACTTCAAATACAGATTATATTAGTTTAACTGACATTGCCAGATATAAAGACTCGGAAAATCCTGCTGATATTATAAAAAATTGGCTAAGAAATAGGAATACTCTAGAGTTTTTAGGGGCTTGGGAGAAAATGAATAATCTAGATTTTAAACTGGTCGAATTCGACCAGTTTAGAAGTGAAGCAGGTCTTAATAGTTTCGTAATGTCTCCTAAAAAATGGATAGAAACAACAAATGCAGTAGGGATAAGATCAACAGCAGGTAGATATGGTGGGACTTATGCACATTCGGATATTGCATTTGAATTTGCTTCTTGGATTTCTCCAGAGTTTAAATTATATATCATTCAAGATTATCAGAGATTAAAACAGGAAGAATCATATAAAAATAAATTAGAATGGCAAACTAATAGATATATTTCAAAATTAAATTATACTATTCATACAGATGCAATAAAAAATAATTTAATTACACCCGCACTTACCATTAAACAAATAAGACATAAGTATGCTAGTGAAGCCGATATTTTAAATATGGCTCTATACGGAATGACTGCAAAAGAATTTAAAAATGAATATCCTGAGAAAGAAGGAAATTTAAGGGATAATTCAACTATTGAACAGTTAATGATAATGAACAATTTACAAATATTAAATGCAGATATGTTAAAATCAGGGATATCAGCTGAAGTTAGATTGCAAAAATTAAATGAAATTGCAATAGAACAACAAAATATTTTAATTAAAAATAATCAAAAAGCATTACAGGAGTTAAAAAAATTAAAATAAATCTATGCTGATTTTGAAATAATTTATGTATAAATAATATTTAAAAAGGAGGTTATTATGCGAGAAATAGTTGATGGATATTTAATTAATGATGACAATATAAAAATAGCATTCACTAATAGGAATGTTGATGCAAAGAGTAGTGAAGATATGAAAAATTTCTCTGCTAAATATGGATTTAATCATGATAACATAGTTTATAACACTCAGGTTCACGGTGCAGATGTTCGTATTGTTGAATCAAGAGATAATGCTGCTGAAAATGGTAAGGAGGCGGATGGTTTAATTACCAATCTTCAAGATACTCCGTTGTTGATTTTTACAGCGGACTGTGTGCCTGTTGTTTTCTATGATAGAAAGCAAGGTGTAGTAGCCTTAGCTCATGCGGGATGGCGCGGGACATATGGGAATATTGCCGGGGAAATGGTAAATATCATGATAAATAAATATAATTGTAAGATAGAAGATATCAAGACCATTATAGGTCCATCGGTTAGTGTTGATAATTACGAAGTTTCTTATGATCTTATCGAAAAATTCGCTGCATTGGAAGTAGACGGTTATTATAAAGAGGTTGATGGTAAATATTATTTGGATTTATGGAAATTGAATAAAGAATTATTGAAAAAATGTGGTATACTAGAAGATAACATTAAAATTATTGATTTCTGTACGGTAAGAGATAATGATAAATTCTTCTCATATAGACTAGATAATGCTACTCCAAAACGTATTGGAACAATAATTCAATTAGATTAAATTCACATAGAATAGAGGAAATAGTATTGGAAAAAGATATTAAATTAGTAGAACAAGTAGCTACATTTAAAAGATTGCCGAAAAGTGATAGTAGATGGCGTGTAGCATTTTATTATATAGCGAAAGAATTCTGGGATTTGGAAGAGGTTTTTGTGATAGTCGATAAAGCTCTTTACGAAGAACAAGGTCTTAAAATTCCTGTTTTTAGAGAGTACAAAGAAGCGGAAGGATTCCAGATTTTTTCTAGTCATATCAAAGCGAAGGAATTCATAGAAAAGCAAGGTGACTTATTCGTTACAGCTAGTGGAGAAAAACTTATTGGTAGAATTCGTCAAGGCGCATTTAGAGAGGTTTTCGTTCCATTTTTTGCTGAACAAAACTTCAACTATCTACTAAATGAAGATGAAACATTATTTGCTGATACTTTTAAACGACTTCTTGCGGTTATGGAAGCTAGTGAGAACTATATTGTGGATCAAGAACAAGAAGATATGCTTAAAGCGGGCGATGTTCAAGGATTCTTCGCAGATATCTGTAAAAAATATATAGTATTAGTATAAAAATAAAATTCAAGCGCAATTTTGTCATGTTTGAACTTCAAGGATGAATTAATTGCGTTTGAGTTTTTTTATTTAGGTTTCATTAGGTTACAAATGTTGCATAGTTCTTATTTTTTTCATATAATTTATATATAGAATTATTAAGTTTATGATATCTTACGGCAAATATCTTATACGTAATTCGTAAAAAAATATTAAGTACATTTAAACTTTTCTTTAAACTTCGTTTAAGTTGATACTGATATTATAAAAGTGTAAGTAAAACACGTTTAAACTTAAAATAATATAAATAAGGATTAAAAGGAGGATTCTTATGGAAAATAGAAATAACAACCAAAATAATAGAGAATTTAACAATCAAGGAAATTATAATGAACAAAATGATTATCAAAATTATGATAATATAGAAAATTCTCAATACAACAACTATGAAAATTATCAAGAGATGAATAGTGGGCAAGTGCCTGTTCAGCAGAAAAATAACTACGGGAAATTATTCCTAACTGTTTTTGCAGCGTTTGCTCTAGGAGCTACTAGTGTTTTTGGAGCGCAAGCAGTAATGGGAACTGGTAAGGCTCTAAATTCTTCAGTGACAGCGACAAAAGAAGATAAAGATAATGAACAAATCACAGTAAATGCAATTTCAAAAGCGAAAGATGCGGTAGTATCAATCGTAAATTATCAAAGTAACTCAAATAACAGCTTAGAGTCTATCTTAGGAGGTTCTAGCAGATCTGGAAATGATTCGGGTGAACTAAAAGCTGCTTCAAGTGGTAGTGGAGTTATCTACAAAAAAGTTGGAAATACAGCTTATGTCGTGACTAATAATCACGTTGTTAATGGAGCTAAGAAGTTATCTGTTATTTTAAGTGATGGGACTAATGTAAATGCAGAAGTTGTCGGGACTGATGTTTGGACAGACCTTGCTGTATTAAAAATCAGTGGTGATAATGTAACTACAACAATGGATTTTGCTGATAGTGATAAAATCGCAGTTGGTGAAACAGCGTTTGCTATCGGATCACCTTTAGATGTTAACTTATCTAATACTGTTACAAAAGGTATCGTATCGGCTGTAAATAGACAAATTCCTATGGACGTTGATGGAGATGGTAAAAATGACTGGAACCAAACTGTAATCCAAACGGATGCAGCTATTAACCCAGGTAATAGTGGTGGAGCGCTAATCAATAGTGAAGGTAAACTTATCGGTATTAACGAATCTAAGATTGCTAAAGCAACTGCAAACGTAAGCGCTGAGGGAATTGGATTTGGTATTCCTTCAAATGAAGTAAAACTTATCACTGAACAATTAGAACAATCTGGTAGAGTGATTAGACCTGCATTAGGAGTACAATTAGTATCAGTTAATACAGTAGATAGCGATACTGTTAAATCTCAATTAAAATATGAAGGTAAACAAGGTGTAGTAATTCGTTACGTTGAGAATGGTACTCCAGCTGCACAAGCAGGTTTAGAGAAATATGATATCATTACAAAATTAAATGGTGAAGAAGTAAAAGATGTTGCTGCAGTTAGAAAATACCTATTTGAGAAATCAAAAATTGGAGATACTGTAAAAGTAACTTACTATAGAAATGGTAAAGAACAAACAACAAATGTAGTTGTTCAAGCTTTAAATACAAGATAAATATAAGAACTTAGGATGGATTTCCATTCTAAGTTCTCTTTCTAGTGTTGTTCGATAAATGTTCGAAACGAAAGAAAAAAACAATAAAGAATTTAATGAAAAAACATAATATCAATATTCATTATCGGTGACATTAAAGAGTTCTAAATTGAAAATGTTATTTATATAGTTTGAAAATAAGAAAATAATTTGCCAAATCGATGAAAATATGTTATTATTAGTTTGTTAAATTTTAGAAAAGAATATAGGTGAATACATGAAAAAAGTAAGAAAAGCGATTATTCCAGCTGCAGGATACGGTACACGTTTCCTTCCTGCGACTAAAGCATTACCTAAGGAAATGCTTCCAATTATCGATACTCCTACAATTCAATACATAGTAGAAGAAGCGGTGAAAGCTGGAATTGAAGATATAATTATTGTAACTGGTAAACAAAAAAGAGCTATTGAAGACCACTTCGATAGAAACGTTGAGTTAGAAGTTGAGTTAGAAAATAAAGGTAAGTTAGCAATGTTAGAAAAAGTTAAGTACCCAACGCAACTTGCTAACATTCACTACGTACGTCAAAAAGAAATGGCAGGACTAGGGGATGCGATTTTAACAGCTCGTAGTTTCATCGGTGATGAGCCATTTGCAGTATTACTAGGTGATGATGTTGTAATCAATGATGAATACCCTGCAATCAAACAACTTATTGATAAAGCAGAAGAAACAGGATGTTCTGTAATTGGTGTTCAAACAGTTCCAGAAGATCAGACTCACAGATACGGTGTTATTGCGCCTAAGAGTCAAGATGGACATTTATATGAAGTAGAGAAGTTCGTAGAAAAACCAGCTCCGGGAACAGCACCATCTAACCAAGCGATTATGGGAAGATACGTTCTTAACCCAGGAATTTTCAAACACCTAGCTAAAAAACAAGTAGGTGTTGGTGGAGAAGTTCAATTAACAGATGCTATCCAAATGTTAAACGAAGAAGAAAATGTTTATGCATATGACTTCCAAGGTAAACGTTACGATGTAGGAGAAACAATTGGATTTGTTAAAACTACTATCGATTTCGCACTTAAATCTGATCTGAAAGATGAATTAGTGCCATATTTAAAAGCTAAATTAGCAGAATTAGAATAAGATTAAAGCGGGAGTGACTCAAAAATCGTGATTTCGGAGAAATCGATTTTGTCGAGTCACCCCCGCTTTTTTAAAGAATTGAGGAAGGTATATTATGATTGTTAATCACATTGGAATTTATGGAATATGTATTAGAGGTAATAAGCTTTTATCTATAAAAAAGGAAAGAGGTCCTTATAAAAATAGATTTGATTTACCTGGGGGTAGTCAGAAAGAAAATGAGGGACTTACAGAAACCTTAGTTCGAGAATTCCGAGAAGAAACTGGGTATGAAATAGAAAAATATGTGAACTGCTGAGTTTATGATGTCTTTGTAGAAGAATCTAATCGAACAGTACACCATATTATGGTATTTTATGACGTTGATATTAATCTCGAACAGCAAGATACGATTTTAGAAAAGTTGGAAGATGAACTAAATGATTCTAGTGGAGTATATTGGGTAGACTTGAAAGAGTTAGATATAAAGAATTCATCACCATTGATTTTGAAATTGAAACAGGAATTAAGTAATGATAAAGATGCGTTAGAGAAAGTAGTATATAAAAATTGGGAGATATTATAAAAAGAACTTATCCATGAAAAAATATGGATAAGT
>NZ_JAPWCC010000043.1:0-8821 GCF_041433735.1 Gemella sp. 20925_1_85
TTTTTTATGTTTTCATTGGAATATTAGTGAAGTTTATGGTAAACTAATGAATAAAATTAGGAAAGAAGGGATTATTATGAATTATTTATTAGTGTCACCAAATTTTCCAACTTCACAGGAAAGTTTTGCAAGAAAGTTGGTTGAAAAAGGAGTTAGAGTATTAGGAATAGGTAGTGAAAATTACGATAATCTTACTGATGGATTAAAGAATTCTTTAACTGAATATTATAAAGTAAATGATTTAGAAAATTATGAAGAAGTATTAAGAGGTGTAGCGTTCTTAATATATAAACACGGTGTTATAGATAGGGTTGAGTCTAATAATGAGTATTGGTTGACGTTGGATTCGATAATACGAGAACAATTTAATATCCCAGGAGTAAAACCTAAAGATCTAGATTTTACAAAATATAAATCGAAAATGAAAGAAAGATTTATTAAAGCCGAAGTACCGGTTGCTAAGGGGAGAGCTGTAAAAACTATTAAAGAACTTGAAAAAGCGATAAAAGATATTAAATTACCGGTAATAGCTAAACCAGATAATGGAGTAGGAGCTAATAATACTTTTAAACTATTATCAAAAGAAGATGTAGAAATATTTGAAAATCAATGGAATCAAGACGTTGTGTACTTCATTGAGAGTTATGTAGATAATGGTGTCCTTTGCACGTATGATGGGCTAATTGATTCCAAAGGAGAGGTTGTATTTGAGACTAGTTTTTATTATACAAAACCTACTTTAGATTTATTAAATGATAGTCTAGATTATGGAAATATAATTTCTAAAAAAATTGATCCTAAATTAAAAGAATACGGTAGAAAGATTGTTAAAGAGTTTGGTATGAAAGAAAGATTTTTCCATATCGAATTTTTCAAATTACCTAATAACGATTATATTGCGCTAGAATATAATAATCGTATTGCAGGTGGATATACAGTAGATTTATATAACCATACTTATGAATGTGATTTATTTGAGATGTATGCTGATGTTGTAGTTGGCAATTTACCGAAAAAAGTGCAGAATAACTTTAATGGAATTGCTTTATCAAGGCGTGATAAATATACTTATAAATATTCTATTGAAGATATTTATAATAAATATTCTAAAGAACTTCGTTTAATCGATAGAGTGCCGGGAGTATTTGCAACAGCTATGGGAGAGTGGATGTATATCTTAGTAGATGAAAATATTGAAAATATTAGTGAAATGATGACTTATATTCATGAAAAAGATGAATAGGAGGATTGTTTATGAAAAATAAGATTATAAATGGATTGTTACAACTAGTAGGAATTATGGCTATAGGTGCAGTAGTTGGATACTCTGTAGGAAAAATAGCTGGAGATACACTTTCACGTGGGGAAACACCTAATATTATATTTTTATTATTAGCAGGTGTTTTAGCCTTCATATTGCATATTATAGTTCATGAGGCTGGGCATTTATTTTTTGGATTATTATCAGGATATAAGTTTATTAGTTTTAGAGTGTTTGATTTTAAAATTATAAAGGATGAAAATGGAAAACTTAAAATTAGATTTGAAAGACTGGCAGGAACTGGTGGGCAGTGTCTAATGAAAGCCCCTGAATATGTTGAAGGGAAGTTTAAGTATAAATTATATCTTTTAGGTGGTGTTATATTTAATATTGTATTTTCTATTGTTTTTTGGCTAATTCTACCAAGTTATTATACATTATTATTTGCTTTAATAGGATTTGCGTTAGCTTTTCTAAACTTGATTCCGATGGGATTCAATGATGGAATGACGTTCTATCATGCTAATAAAGATGAAACCACTAGATTTGTTCTATATTTACAATTAGAATATGTATATTATCAAAGTATTGGTAAAAATTTATTAATTGAAAAACCTGAAATAGTAGAAAAAATAAATTCACTAGAAATAATTAATACTAATTATTTAACTGATGCACTAGAATTTATTAAATTAGAAGGATTAGAATATTTCTTTGAGTTTGATGCTTTATACAATGAGGCAAGAAAACTATATATTGAAAGAGACGATTTATTACCAGTTTATAAAATTGAACTTATGGCATTGTTAGTAAAATTAATGAGCTTAGTGAATCCAGAAGATGAACTATTAGAAGAACTTATGAATGATAAGACTTTATTAGCAAGACTTAAACAAAAAAATCCACAAACGAAAAATATTTTAGCAACATACGAATATGGCGTGAAGTTAAATGATGAGAAAGCTTTAGATTTAATAGCTGATGCAAGAAAATTAAAAAATAAAGCACCAAATTTATATGTTCAAAGTCTAGAAATGAAATATTGTGATTATTTAGAAAATAAGATTTTAAAATAAAAGGAAATATCAGTAGCTTTTTACAAGGTTACTGATATTTTTTATTTTATTTAAATATTTCCTAAATTAAATGATGATTTTTAAATTAAAATAATCTGGCTATAATAGAAAAAAATAGTAAACGTTATCAAAAATGATAAATTTTTGATAAATGATTATCAATAAATATTATACGTAAACTTTATAAAGTCTATTAAATTAACTAATGCAGATATTTTAAAGATTAAATTATGTAAATTGATTTTTAATATAAAAAATGTTATTTTATAAATTAGACAACTATTTTATTATGAAAATAAAGGTAGTTTTATAACTTAAATATACTTAAAATATCAAAAATTCTATTGACACAAGTATATTTAATAGATAAAATTGATTTAAGTGATGAAATAATTCTATATTAGATTGATTGTTTTAATCACATCGTTATTATTATAATAGTAAAGATATTTACATTGAAATAACTTAGAAATTATATTTTTTTATTGTTTATTTAGGAGGGGATAAAAAATGTACAGTAAGAATAATAAGAAAATGATTATTCAGAAGAAACAAGAAAAAATTAATTACTACGGTATAAAAAAATTCAAAGTAGGGACAGCATCGGTATTGATAGCTGCTGGTTTTGCGTTTTTAGGAACAAATGCATTCGCCAGTGACAATACAGAAAATAACACAACGGTAACTGTTGATAAAACTAGTCAAGATACAAATTTGAATACTGTAAATAATACAAGTAATGGAGTAATTGGAAAAGAAGCAGGTAAGAGTTCAAAAGTATTAACTTCTGATAATCACTCTCAACTTGAAACAACAACACAACCAACACAACATGAGAAATCAAAACAACCATTAGAAGCTACACAACCAAAAATTGAGAAACAGGTAAATAAATCAGAATTAGAAAATTCAATTAATAGATTGCAAGCTGCCATAGAAAAAGCTGGAATAAATGATAAAACAAAATCAATTTTAGAAGAAGCTAAATCAGAATTAGTATCAGCACAAAATTTAGTGCAAGATTCAACAGCTACTCAAGAAGAGATAAATAGAAAAGTAGTAGAACTAAAAAATAAAGCTTTTGTACTAGAAAGTATGCAGAAAGTGTCTACTGAACCTAAAGAAGAAAAAGTTAATAAAAATAATGATCCACGTAATGGGAAAGCTATACCAGGAAAAGGGGAGAGTGGATTTAGAACACCTGAAACACAATCTAACAATGATGTAGCGATTGATGGAGGAAAAATTACAGCAAGTGGTTCTATTTCAACAGAACCTAGAATGGGTAGTTATTCAGGAGTAAATAATATAAGTTACAATTTAAAATTTAAAGATAATGCTTATAGACAAGGTGATAGATTTAGTATTACATTTGAAGAATTAGGGAATGGAGATAGTTTACCTAAAGCATTAAGTAAAGACGGAAAAGTTTTTGCTAACTTAGTAAAAACAGAAGAATTATATACTCAAACCTATGGAAAAAATGGAACTCAAAATAAAACACCTTTCTGGGCTCAACGTGATGACTCTGTATCTTTAGAAGAAAAAGAAGCAGGACATATTCTGAATAGAGGGACTAAAACACGTTTTATTTATGAATTTACTTCAGCTATTGAAAGTTTAACTGATGTAACATTTAGAGGTTCTATTAATAATTACAGTTTACGTTATCCACAAATTAGTGAAGACAAAGAAGTGACAAGTAAGATTCTTGTTAATGATCAACCTGTTGTTGAGAAAAAATATATCATGAATAAAACTAATATCGAAGTTGATAAAGAAAGTAATGCACCTTCAGTACTTTCAACTACAGGTAGTATGGATATCAGTGAAAGCGGAGAATTATTATCACACAATGAAGAATTCAGGCTTTCTTCTAATAAGTATGAGTATGATGCTGGTACTACTATAAAAATTAAATTAAAAAATAAGAATCTAAATAAATTTGCTAAAATTGGAGAGTTTAAACCTGCAAAAGCAAATGTTCAAAACAATATTACTACCGCTAACTCAAAAGTAAATGAAAATGGAGTTATTTTAAAAGAACCACGAGGTGATGTTTACTTCCAAGTAACTAATTTAACAGAAGATGAAGTAACAGTTAAAATAGTAAAAGGAAAAGCTAGTAAAGGAATATTGTATAAAGTTGACTGGGCAGCGTTAGGGGTATCGCGTGAACCTGTTAAAGATACATTGAAGTTGTATCATAGTGATACTAAGAAATTTGGTCCAACAGAAGAAGAAATTACTGTTACTAAAGATGGAGAAGAAGGAAATTTAAATGGTCAATTTTCTCCAACTATGTCATTTGAATGGATTTATCCTAAAAAAAATGCATTCGATACTAATGGTACTTGGTTAGCGGAATACTTGGAACTTGGAAACGTAGCAATGCGTTATGTTAATGCTGCAAATAATAATTCGATATTAAAAGCAAAATCTATCGTTAAAGATGGGACAACTGAGGTAGATAAGTTTGCAACTACTTCGCCAACAAAAGATTTTACAGAAGTTAATGTTGCTACGGAATCTAATAATACTACTAAAAAAATAGAAACTCAAAATGGTAATATAAAAACAACAACAGCCACAGCACCATATATTATAAAAGGAGCAGATAACAAGTATTATATATTTAAAGAGTACCTAAAAAATAGTCCGTATAATAGAACATCAACTAGTGGTACAGTGTATGATGCGGTATCTAATATTGTAGCAGCGTATGATGAAGCAAAATATGGAAAGGTTACTGTAAAATATGTAAAAGCTAATGATACTACTTCTGTTCTTAAAGAAAATGTTTTAAAAGATGGAACAGCTAAATTAGAAAATATTGTTGGGAACAATTATTCAGTAACTCCAGAAGAAGAATTTACAGAAAATGGAGTAGAATATAAATTAGTTAAAACTGATTTACCAAATAATGCTTCAGGTACTTTAACAGAAAATCCTATCGAGGTTGTTTATAAATACGTAGTTAAAAGTCAAAAAGCTAATGTAGTAGTTAAAACAACTGATGGTCAACACTTCACAACAGTAGAATTAACAGGTCAATCTGGAAGTGCATTACCAAATAGTGATGAAATTACGAATAAAGTTAAAGAACTAAAAGGTAAAGGCTACGAAATTGAAAGTGATACTTACAATGTAAATGGAGTTCATCCTAATTTCGATGACCAAGAGGATGTAGAAGCAGGAGTTTCAAAACCATCTCAAACCTTTGAAATTACTTTGAAACCTAGAATCATTGAAGTTCCTTCATCAACGCCACATGAAAAAGATAGTCCAGTAGATCCAAATGGTGAAAATCCAGATTTGAAATGGCCTGAGGGATTAGCGGAGTCTGATTTGAACACAACTGCTAAACGTGTGATTTCATATGTGAAGAAAGAATCAGATACAGCTACAGAGGAAAAAGCTAAAGACTCTACAGAACAAACTGTAACATTCACAAGAAAAGCAACGGTTAATCTTGTTACAAAAGAAGTAACTTATACAGATTGGGAAAGTACAAATAAAACATGGGATAAAGTTGGAGTAGATGTTCTACCAGGATATATTGCTGATAAAAAAGAAATTCCGGCAAAAGAAGCAGCAACTCCTACAAAAGATACTAAAGTTATTCCTGATGAAACTGATAAAGTTACTTATACAAAAATTGGAAGCTGGATTCCAGTAGACCCAACTACAGGTCAAGATGGAAATCCAATCCCATTCCCTAATGATCCAAACGATCCAACGAAAACAGGAGAAATTACGCAAATTATTCCGCATAAAGATGGATATACTCCGAAAGATGGAAATGGTACGCCATTAGAACCAGTAAATCCTGCAAATCCAGAACAAGGTTATAAACCACCGAAAATTACGGATCCAAAAGCAAACATCAAGATTACGTATGAAAAAGATGATCAAAAAGCAAAAGTTAAATTCGTTTCTGTAGATCCAAAAACTCAAACAGAAACTGAGTTGACCGACCACGCTTTAACTCTAACTGGTAAATCAGGCGAAACAATTCCTGAAAGTGACGTACAAACTCATATCGATGTATTGAAATCAATGGGATATGATATCGTCAACAATCCGTTTGATAATGACCCAGTATTTGATACGAAGAAAGATACGAATGATAATATCACTCAAGAATTTACCATCAAAGTTCAACCACGTGTGTCAACTGCAAAAACTGTGTATGTAGTGGAAGGTGATAAACCATCTGCAGAGAAAGTAGGGGGAGCTGTTACACCTGGTAAAGACGGTAAAGTTACTAATCCTGACGTCAGCAATCTTTCTACTGAAGGAAAAGCAGGTCAAGACATTAAAGTTCCAGTAACGGTTACTTATGGAGCAAATCAATTTAAACGTGATGAACCAGTTGAAGTGACTGTTAAAGTTCTTCCAAAACCAGTTCCTAAAGGCGTTACAGTCTTAAATGGCACATCAAACGAGAAATTAATAGATGCTATTAGAGAAAACGTCAATAAAGCAATTACTGGCTTAACAAATGTACCTGAAGGGGTAACTCCATTTGTAACTGACGATGCTCTTGTTACTCCAAAAACTGATCAAAATGGTCAACAAACTCCAGTAACAGTAACAGTCAAATATAGAGATAATGCTACAGGAAAAGTTATTGATGACATTTCAGTTAACGTCAAGGTTCCTGTAAATGTAGTTGGTTCAACTCCAACTTCTAAAGTCGTATTTGAAGGCGATGAATTAACAGCTAAGGATATAACTGATGCGGTCACTCCAGGTGAAAAGGGAACTAAAGGTGAGCCAAAAGATTTAGCTAAAGATATTACAGCTAAACCAGGTGTCAAAGAAGTGACTGTACCTGTAACTTACGCGGATCAAAATGGAGAAACATTAACAGAACCAGTAAAAGTTAAAGTAACAGTTTTACCAAAACCAACACCAAAAGGAATTTTCGTTGCAAAAGATAGTGACAAGGAAAAAGCAAAAGAAAAAGCTCTTGCTAAAGCAAAAGAAGCTATTGCAGATGGTACTTTCAAAGGAAAACTACCAGAAAATGTTACGAATGTAAGTATTGATGAAAATGTGGCAAGTCCAGATTTATCAGATGATACAGATGTAAATGTCACAGTAAAATATACTGTTGATGGAAAAGAAAAAACAACGGTTGTTAAAGTGCCCGTAACTGTTGTAGAGGGAGTTCCACAAATCGTTCCAGTGGATGAAAATAATAAACAACCAAATCCAGAAAACAGTATTGATAAAACAGAATATCCAGATGGTTCAACATTTGAATATGATCCAAAATCTCCTGTAGATACGACAACTCCAGGTGATTACACTGTCAATGTCATTGTAAAAGATAAAGATGGTAATCCTATTGCAGAAGTTCCTGCAACTGTGCGTGTTGTAGAAAGTTATCCACAGTTTGTGCCAGTAGATAAAGACAAAAAACAACCAAATGTGGAAGGAAGTATTGATCCTAAAGCATTCCCTAAAGATACAGAATTCTCTTATGAAACTCCAGTAGATACAACAACACCAGGAGAGAAAGATGTCGTAGTAGTAGCCAAAATTGGAGATAAGGTTATCACGAAAATACCAGCTAAAATAATGGTTGTAGAGCCTAAAACTCAATATGTACCAGTAGATAAAAATAATAAACAACCAGATGCATCTAAGAGCATTGATCCTGAACAATATCCAGATGGAGTAACTTTCAAATACAAAACTCCAGTGGATACAACTAGCCCAGGAGAAAAAGATGTTATTGTAGAAGCAAAAGATGGAGAAGATAAGCTTGTAGAAGTACCAGCGAAAGTAAAAGTAGTTGAAGGTAAAGAACAACTAATTCCAGTTAACCCAACTGAGAAACCTCAAGCAAGAGATAGTATTACTCCAAGTGATTATCCAGAAGGTTCAACATTTGAATACAAAGTTCCAGAGGGACAAAAAGAACCGTTTGATGCAACAACTGTTGGTGATAAACCAGTAACAGTAGTAGTTAAAGATAAAAATGGAAAAGTATTAGTAGAAGTTCCAGCGACTATTAAAGTTGTAGAAGCAAAACCTACGCCAATAGAAACGCCAGTAACAAATACTCCTCTAGAAAAAGATGATATTGCTAAATATATTAAAGTTCCAGAAGGTGGAAAAGCAACGAAAGTAGAAAATATACCGGACTTAACAACACCAGGTAAGAAAACGCCTATAACTGCTACAATTACCTTGCCAAATGGTAAAACAACTAAAGTAGAAGTACCAGTAAATGTAACACCTGTTAAACCAGTAGAAACACCGGTAACTAAGACACCATTAACACCAGAGGATTACACTAAAGGAATTACAATTCCAGAAGGTGGAAAAGTAACGAAAGTAGAAAACATTCCGGACTTAACAACACCAGGTAAAAAAGATCCAGTAAAAGTAACTGTGGAATTACCAAATGGAAAAGTAATAACAGTAGAAGTACCAGTAAATGTAACACCAGTGAAACCAATAGAAACAC
>NZ_JAPWCC010000044.1:0-6795 GCF_041433735.1 Gemella sp. 20925_1_85
TCTTTTACTATATCAAAGTAATATTACTTGAATAATAGTTTTATTTTATTTTTGTTTACGTCTTCTTGCCGCAGCAGCTAATCCTAAGATTGCTAATCCTAATCCTGCTAATGCAGAGTTGTTATCTGCGATACCAGTGTTTGGTAATACTTTTTCACCTGCTTTAGCTACAGGAGCTTTTGGCGCTTCTGGAGTAGCTGGCACTTCTGGTGTTGACGGTTTTTCAGGACGTGGTGTCGGAGTTGCTTTTGGAGTTACTGTTACTGGTACTTCTACTTCAACGATGTCTCCATTCGGTAATTTAACCTTAACTTTAACACTTGGTTTTTGTCCTGCTGTTTCTGATGTTGGGATTTCTCCGATTTCAACTATTTCAGCACCTTTTGGTAATTCAACATGTTTCTTAACATCTTCTTGAGTAATTGGAGTTCCAACTTCTACAACTATTGGAGTAGTTTTAACAGTTGGTCTAGGTGCTGGAGTTTCTTTTGGTGTAACTTTTACTGGTACTTCTAGTTCAATTACTTCTCCAGTTGGTAATTTCACCTTAACTTTAACACCTGTTTTGTCTCCTGGTGTTTCTGTTGTTGGGATTTCTCCAACTTCTACAATTTCCCATCCTGATTCTTTAGGAATATTAACGTGTTTCTTAACATCATCTGGTGTAATTGTTGTTCCTTGAGGTACAACGATTGGTGTTACAGTTGGAGTAGCAATTACTGGAACTTCTACTTTAATTGTTTTACCATTTGGTAATTTAACTGTAACTGTTGCTGATGGTCTTACACCAGCTGGGAATGTTTCAGGAAGTTCTGGTTCCCCTACGATTTCCCATCCAGTTACTCCTGGAATTTCGATGTGTTTTTCTACATCTTTTTTAGTAAGTTTAGTTCTTTCTGGAACGATAATTGGTGTAACTTTTGGTTCTACCACATTAACTACTACAGGAACTCTTACTATTTCTTTTCCATCTTTATCCTTAACAATTACTACAGCTTCTTTTTTACCTGGTTTAGAAGTATCTACTGGTGTATCGTATTCGAATGTTGATCCTTCTGGGTAATCAGATGGCGTAATGTTATCTTTCGGATCTGGTTTATCACCTTTTGGTACAAGTTGTTCTTTACCTTCTACTACTGTTACTGGAACTTTAACTGTTGTTTTATACTCTTTTCCATTTACAGTGTAAATAACTGGTACTTCAACTTCTCCAGCTTTTCCTGGTGTTGAAGTTTTTGGTAATGTAATATTTGTTAAATCAACTTTAACAGTTGCTCCTTCAGGAAGTTTTTTCTTGAATTCTTCGTTGTTGATTGCATTTTCTGCATCTTTACCAACTTTATCTTTTAATTCATTTTCTGAAAGATCTTTTGGTACAATTACTGAACCTGCTGTTGGTTTTGGTAATACTGTTACTGGAACCTTAACGTTTTCTTTGAATTTACCATTTTCGTAAGTTACTGGTACTTCTACTTCTACGTCTTTGTCCCCTGCTTTTCCTACTGTAGATGGAACTTTTGTAGGATCTCCTACTGTTCCGCCTTCCCCAGGTTTAATACCTTTCTTAACATCATCAGTACTTGGTGTGTCACCTTCAAATACTACTACTTCTGGTGGAGTTGAAGATACAACATTTACTGGCACTTCAATCACTTTAGTGATTTTGTTTCCATCTTTATCTTTGTATTCAACTGTTACAGTTGCTGGTGTTTGTTTACCTGTTTTATCTGTTCCAGGAGTTGTTTCAACATTTGTTACTGTAACTGTTACACCTTCCGGAAGACCGTTAAGTTTTTTAGCTGCTTCTTCAGCTTTTTCTTTAACAACTTTTGCTAATTCAGCCTTATCAGCATCTTTCGGTACTACTACACCTTCTGGTTTAACTTTTGGTAATACTGTTACTGGTACTGTAACTGGTTCTTCAACATTGTTAGGATATGTTACTTTTGTAGTAACTTTAACATCCTCAGATCCAACTTTGCCATCTGTTGTTGGGATAGCTTTGTTGATGTCATCCTCAGTTACTGGTGTTTTAGTTCCATCAGTATCTGGAGTAATTGCTTTGTTTACATCATCAGCTTTTGGTTTGTCACCTTCTACAACGTATACAGGTTTAACATCTGAACCTTTAACATTTACTGTTACAGGGATTGTCGTTGTGTAGTCTTTTCCATCAACTGTGTATGTTACTGGTACATTAACAGTCCCTGTGTTTGTACCTTTTTCAGCTGTTATTTTAGCTAATACATCTTCAGTTACATCACCAACAGTTACTTTTGCACCATTTGGTAATTTAGATACGAAATCAGTCGCTTTAACTGCTTCATCAGCTTTAGCTTTTGCTAAATCTTTCAGTTTATCTGGAGTTGTTCCTTTAGCTACTGTTACATCAGCTTTAGCCACTGGTAATACTGTTACTGGAACTTTAACTGATTCAGTTACTTTTCCGTTGTCGTAAGTTACAGGTACATCAACTGTAACATCTGTAGCTCCAGCTTTATCTTTTGTAGATGGAACTGTTGTTGGTTCTCCGACTTTTCCTCCATCACCTGGTGTTACTGAATCTTTGTCTAATTTTGGTGTTTCACCTTCGAACACAACTACTGGTTTTGGTGTTGAGCTTACTACTTTAACCGGTACTTTAATTGTATCTTCGCCTACAACATTTCCTTTAGCATCTTTATATAATACTCTTACAGGAACTGTATCTTTGTCACCGTTTGAATCTGTTTTTGGTAATGTGTAAGAAGTCTCTCTTTCATCTAGTGATGCAGTAATTCCATCTGGTAAGTTTGTTAATTTACTTACTGCTTCATTTGCTTTTTCTTTTACAGCATTTGTTAGAGCTGTATCATCAGTATCTTTAACTACTGTTACACCTGTTGGTGTTGCTTTTGGTAATACTTTAACTGGGACATTAACAGTTTCGTCACCAGTTGGGTATTTAACAGTTGCTGTAACTGTTAAATCAGTTGCTCCTACTTTAACTTTATCTGTAGGTACATCTTTACTGATATCAGCTTCAGTTACAGGAGTTAAGTCTCCACCTTTATCAGGTGTAATTGCTTCATTAACATCTGCAGGTTTTGGTTGATTTCCTTCTACTACGTAAACTGGCTTCACTTCTGAACCTTTAACGTTTACTGTTACTGGAATTTCTGAAGTATAAGTGTCACCTTCTGGAGATGTAAATGTTACAGGTACTTTTACAACTACTGGTTCACCTTTTTTACTTGCTATATCAGCAGGAAGTTCAGGAATTTCTCCCACTGTTACAGTGTATCCTTCTGGTACTTTTGAAGGGAAGTCTGGAGTTTTAATTAACTCATTTGCTTTAGCTTTTATAGTATCCTTAACTTTATCTGGAGTAGCTCCTTTAGGTACGTCTACTTCACCTTCTGTTCTTGGAAGAACCGTAACTGGTACTGTTACATCTTCTGTAACTTCAGTTCCATCTACATTATGAGTAACTGTTGTTGGAATCTTTAATCCTGACTCTCCAGCTTTTCCGTCAGTTTTGAAGATATCACTAGCTTTTGGTTCATTAGCAGTACCTTTACCAGCAGTAGTAGCTGGTTCTACTTTTTCTTTAACACTAGCAGGTGTAATTTCATCACCTTCAAATACTACGACTGGTTTTGTTGTTGATTTAACAACATTTACCTCAATATCAACAGTAGTTTCGAATGTTTTACCATCTACAGTATAAGTTACAGGTACTTTAACAACCCCACGTCCATCTTCAGCAACTTTCGTAATTTCGATATCATCTTTTTTCACTAAAGTAGAACCATTAGTGTCACCTAATGCAGCTGTACCAGTAACATCTGTTAATAATTTAGTAAACTCTGGAGTTTTAATTGCTTCTTGAGCTTTTGCATAAGCAATTGCTTTAAGTTGTTCATCATTTGTGTTAATTGGTACTGTAATTACTGAGTTAGTTTGTAAACTATTGATGAAGATTACTTTACCATATTTGTAATCTGGATTATCTGAATCCGCTAAACCATTACGGTTAAACTCGTTTTCATAAGGTGGTTTTAATCCATTTGCAGTATAAGAGTATAATCTATTTCCTTCTGCATCTGTGTCTCCGAAACCACTCTTAACTGTAACTTTAAAATCAGCTGGTCCTACGAAGTTATCTGCAGCTGTGAATGGAATACTTGTTGTACGAGAGTTTGTCTCTGCAGCAGCCATACGATTTCCTGCTGGTACGTTATATGTTAATTTCCCACCTTTTGAGTTATCACTTGGATCATTTGGAACCCATTTGATAGTATTTGCCCAAACATTTCCTAACCAGTTTGATCCACCATTGGCATTGTAAATTTTATCTTCTAATACTACACCTTTAGGAACTTCTACTGTTACTTCAACATTTGATGCAGAATAGTAGTCAATATTCATTCCACCAGTGTTTTTAATTGTAACGTCAAAATTACCTTTTTGACCTTTTTCGTAGATTGTATCTTTTGTATATCCATATTCACCAGTTTTATTACCAGAACGAACATTTGTTATGACTTCTGCAGCTGGTGCAGTTGCAATACCAATACCACCGATTAAGTAACCATCTTTAATATTGATATTATTGTTATTAATTAATGTATTTGTTCCTTGACTTCCAGCTTCAATTAACACTTTAATTTTAGTTGTTTCTGCTGGAATATCATAAATACGGTCCAAGTGGTTCCATCCATTTGCAGCTAGAGCAGCTTGCTCTGTTGATAATGGACCATTTTTACCTTCAACTGGTTTGATTTCTTTACCAGTGAATGCATCTACGATTGTTAATTTAACTCTTTCACCTGCAGAAGTAGATGTACTACCACCGTATGCTGCACTATGAATTAAGTTAACATTTAGACGTGAATTTCCATTAACATCAAATTCTTTAGAAAGTGTTGTACCTTTACTTCCTAATTCTAGGTAGTAATCACGGTTTTTAACTTCACCGAACACATTTGTTCTCATTACATCAATTGTTGGAGTTACTGAAGGAACAGCACCACTACCATTAACATAACTATTTTCACCTGATGTTTGATATTTTTTCAATTCTCCATCATTTGAATAGATTTTTGATTTTGGAACTTCACGTGTACTTGGTTGTCCATCTTTATCTGTAACATTTGTTACATCAAGTGGTTTAACCGCATTAACTTTTTCACCTTTTTCAATTTTCCAACCATTTAACATACCAGCTTCTGCATCAGCTTTTGTAATAGTTTTTTCTTGCCAGTTATATGTTGCACTACCGATTGGATCTTTTGCATTTGGAACATTATTTACTTTATTAGTAATGTCACGTCCGCTTTCATATTGCTTAGCAATTGTTTCTGATTTTTTATCAGCATCAGTGAAAGTTACTTTATCTCCAAAACCTTCTTTTAAGCTTTCGAAAACACCGTTTTTAGGATTGTTACCATAAGCTACATGGTTTTCACTTACTGGAGCCCCTAATTCAGTTTTTCCGGCTAAGTAGAATGCTAAAAGGTCACGTTCAGATTTAACTGCTTCAGCTTGTTGGCTCATCGCTTGAGCTGATGTTACATCTGCTGCATTAGCTTTAGTCACTACACCTTCAGCTTTTGTTTTAATTCTTTCAAGATTTTCAATCTTAGCCGCGTCAGCTTTATTTGCACCTTTTGCTTTTTCTTTATCAATTTCAGCTTGAATTTTAGCAATATTTGCTTGTAGTTCTGGTAATGCAGCATCTCTTACACCTTTGTATTTAGTTGCTTCAGCTGCTGAGTTAGCTGCTGTTGTGTCAACTGCTCTAAAACCACTTTCACCTTGTCCAGGGATAGCTTGTCCATTACGAGAATCTTGGTTTTTGTTTGCTTTTCCTTCTTTTTTATCAGCAGTTGCTTTCGGCATTGTTTCTAATACGAAAGCTCTGTTTTTTAACGCTACAGTTGCTTTATCAACTTCACCTTGTGTAGCTGTTTCACTTGCTTCTAAAGCTTGAGCATTAGCTAATTCTGCTTTTCCTTCTTCTATTGCAGATGCTGTTTTTTCTGTTACACCCGCTTTTGCAATTGCGTTTTGGACACGAGCGATTGCAGCACTTAGGTTAGCTTTGTTTGCTTTTGCTACTGTAGGTGCAGGTGTTTCTTCTTTAGTAGGCGTAGTAGCTGCTGTTTCACTTGCCGGTTCATTAGCATTATTTACAGCAGTATCATTGCTCGCTAAAGCGTTCCCCCCTCCTAAGAATGCAAAACCAGCTGCCACTAATACTGACGCTGTTCCAACGTTGAATTTTTTAATCCCGTATTGATTAACTTTTTCAAGTTGTTCTTGATCATTCATCTTTTTATTGTTTTTACTATACATGTTAATCCTCCTTTTAATATTATAGTTGTAAACTAAAATTATAGAATTTATATAATGATATTTTCTATAAAAATTAAAATAAAAATAAAAAAACATTTTTATGAATAAAGTAACTTAAGTAAACCACTTTATACTGCCCTATATTATACTATATATAAGCATTTTTTTCAACAAATAACTTAAATATCCTTCATAAATTACGAAAGTTTTTATATTTTGTTTTCTAAAGTTTCTTAAATATTTTAGAAATTGATTCTAAATACTATTCTTATTATAAACTAAACCTACTTTAATACATCTTAATTATCTGTTTACAGATTTTGAGTATCCAATATAAATAGTGATTTATTATTATATAAAATAGTTTATATATATCTCTAATATTATTTTCAGACTTTTTTAAAATATTGAAACTCTTATCAATAAAATTACTAATATGAATATACAAAATAAGAC
>NZ_JAPWCC010000045.1:0-6712 GCF_041433735.1 Gemella sp. 20925_1_85
GATCAGCTTCAGCTTTTTGAGCTTTTTCTTTTTCAAGTCTTTCTTTTTCAGCTTGAGCTTTAGCAGCAGCTTCTTTTTCTAATCTTTCTTTTTCAAGACGATCAGCTTCAGCTTTTAGAGCTTTTTCTTTTTCAAGTCTTTCTTTTTCAGCTTGAGCCTTAGCAGCAGCTTCTTTTTCTAATCTTTCTTTTTCGATACGTTCTTTTTCAGCTTTTTCTTTAGCTAGTTTTTCTGTATCTACTTTAGGTACAGTTATTGTTTTTGTTGTTAGAGAACTTAAATCGTATTTAAGAATCATACGCTGAGTACCTGCACCTGGGAATATAGACTCCATAACCGGTACAAATACTTGAGTGAATGTTTCTAGTTTATTGTTGGCGTCGATTTTATTTTTATCTACATTGTAAGATAAAGTTTTTGGATAAACCTTACGTCCAGGGAATTTTTTCTTGTATACATCTATAAAAGCATCTTTTTCATTTTCTGAATAATTTTCAATGATTGTTGTATCTTTAAAATCACTATCTTTTATCTCTGAACGAGTTGCATGAGTCTTATTACCGTCATAATATTTTAAATCCCCTAAATATCCACTAAACCCAATTTTTTCAATTGGTTTAAAAGTGACATTAACAGAGTATTGTCCATTTTTAACTACTAGTTTTGTTTTTTCAGTATCTAATCCAGATGCAGCCATTGATTCTTTATCTTCTTGCGAGAAGTGCAGAGCTTCTACATTCTTTTTCTCACCTACTGACTTTATATCGTATGTACCATCTGGTAAGTTCTTAATATCTTGAGGAACTGTTTTTGTTTCTACATCGCTTTGAGTGTTATTAGCAGTTGCTGCAACTTCAGTAGCGAATGCATTGTGATCATAAGATTCTATTGCTGCGATTGCAGTGAAAATTGCAGAAGCAGAAAGAACTTTTAATAATGTTTTATTCTTCATAATTATATTAATGTCTCCTTAAAAATTGAATTTTGTGATTATAAAATTTATCATTACTATTATAATACAAAGGTGTCAATTAATAAAGGGAAAAATGATAACTAATTTCATTTAAAATTTAAAATACTAGAAATTTACAATAAAGTTTCAATTTAATTTCACAAATTCGCCATATTTAGAAAGAGGTTAATTTTAAAATATAAAAAAATATTATTATAAAAAGTTCTATGATTTAAATGTAATTTATAATTATATAATTTTTGTAAACCCTTAAACTAAATTGTTGACATTTTATTTTTTCTATGCTACGATTTAAAAAGTGAATAGAGTAAAATCACTGGGGGAGCCAGTAGGCTGAGATAACATAGTTAGACCCTTTGACCTGATCTAGATAATGCTAGCGTAGGAAACGTGAATATTTTCAAAATAGAATTAATCCAACATAATTGGAAAATATACTATGAGTAATATATGTTTCAGAGTTCTCTTACGTTAGTAAGGGGACTTTTTTATTTATCATAAGTGATATTATTTTATACTAAAATTAAATATATTTAGGGGGATATACCTATGAAACTTATTACTGAAATTATGGAAGAGAAGGCATTACCAATTGTCGATAAAATATATAATGATGGATTTATTCAAGGATTAATTCGTGCTGATTTATCAGAGAAAGCAGTAGAGCACTATCTGAAAGCTGATGCACTTTATTTAGAAAATTTTAGCGATATTTATGCCATTCTTTTAGCAAAAAGTAATGATAAAGTTGAAAAAAACTTTTTCTTAGGTCAGATTAATTTTGTATTAAACGAAGAAATTGCTGCTCACAAGAACTTAGCAGATTACATAGGGAGAGATTATCAAGAAATTATTAAAGGCGGAGAGTGGTATCCATCTGCAGACCATTATATAAAGCATATGTACTATAATGCATTTGCATTCGGTATGGCAGAAACTTTAAGCGCAATGGCGCCATGTCCATGGATTTATAAAATGGTAGCTAGAAAGATTTTAGCTAATCACAATTTAGCTGAAGACCACCCACTAAAATTCTGGGTTGAGTTTTATGCTGATGGCTTAGTAGATGAAGTACTTACTGAGTATCACAAAATTATTAACCGTGAAGCTGAATTTATGAGTGAAGAAGGTAAACAAAGACTTATTAAAAACTTCTTAGAAAGTTGTGAACATGAACGTCGTTTCTTCAATATGGCTTATACACAAGAACGTTGGGATTTAGAGGTATAGGGCATGAGTAAACTAAATATTGCATTAACTATTGCAGGAACTGATCCAACGGGTGGAGCAGGAATTATGGCAGATTTAAAAAGTTTTCAAGCACGAGAAGTGTATGGAATGGCTGTAGTTACTAGTGTCGTTGCACAAAATACGTTAGGTGTTCAAATGATAAGAAATCTAGACTTAGATATATTAGAAGCACAATTAAAAAGTGTTTTTGATGATATAACACCTGATAGTATAAAAACTGGAATGATAGCAAATGCTGATATGATGAAATTAATTAAGCAGTATTTACCAAAAGATGTTCCTTATGTTGTTGATCCAGTTATGGTTGCAACAAGTGGAGATAAATTGATAGATGATGTTGCAAGAAAACATTTAAAAGAAGAGATATTACCACTAGCGACTATTATTACACCAAATGTACCTGAAGCAGAAGAGATTGTTAATTTTAAAATATTAACAGAAGATGATGTTAATCGTGCAGGAAAGTTCATTATCGATGAAGTTGGATGTAAGTCAGTAGTTATAAAAGGTGGACATTTAACAGGTGAAGCGAAAGATTATTTATTTTTAAATGATGGAACTAAAAAAGTATGGACTAGTGAAAGATTTAAGACTAATCATACACATGGAACAGGTTGTACATTCTCAGCTGTTATTGCTGCAGAATTAGCAAAAGGAAAAAGTATAATTGAAGCTGTCGATATAGGGAAAAAGTTCATTACAGCAGCAATAAAATATACACCAGAGCTAGGTCATGGAAATGGACCTGTGAATCATATAGCATTTAAAGGAGATTTATAAATATGACAAGTTTAAAATTATTAAAAGAGAAAGCACCATTAGTAATTTGTATAACAAATGATGTAGTTAAAAATTTCACAGCAAATGGATTAGTAGCACTAGGAGCATCACCAGCGATGAGTGAATATCCAGAAGATTTAGAAGATTTATTAAAATATGCTGGAGGATTATTAATTAATATCGGTACATTAACAGATGAAACTTGGAAGTTATATCAAGAGGCACTTAAAATAGCTGAAAAATATAATGTACCTGCAGTATTAGATCCTGTAGCTTGTGGAGCAGGAGCTTATAGAAAAAAAGTATCAGATGATTTAATTAACAATTACAAATTAGCAGCTATAAGAGGAAATGCTGGAGAAATTGCATCTTTAGTAGGTATAAATGTAGCTTCTAAGGGAGTTGATAGTGCTGGAGTAGATAATATTGATGAAATTGCCTTAGCAGCTAATGCTAAGTATAATATCCCTATAGTAGTAACTGGGGAAGTTGACGCTATCGCTGTTAATGGTGAGGTAGTTACTATTCATAACGGAAGTGCAATGATGCCTAAAGTTATTGGTACAGGATGCTTATTAGGAGCAGTTCTAGCAAGCTTTATTGGATTAGAGAAAGGTGAAGAATTAAAATCATTAGAAACAGCTATGCTAGCATATAATATTGCCGGGGAAATGGCAGAAAAACGTCCTAATGGACATTTACCAGGAACATTCAAAGTCGAATTTATTAATGCGTTATATGAAATCACTGATAAAGATATTGAAACATTTAAAAAGGTGAAATAATTATGTTTAATAAAGAACTATTAAAATTATATTTTATATGTGGAACTACTACTTGCTTAGGTAAGGACTTATATACAGTAGTTGAAGATGCTTTAAAAGGTGGAATAACTTTATTTCAATTTCGTGAAAAAGGTGAAGGAGCCTTAGATGGTAAGGATAAAGTAGAATTAGCAATAAAACTACAAGATCTTTGTAAAAAATACAATGTCCCATTTATTGTAAATGATGATATAGAGTTAGCATTAGAAATAGATGCTGACGGAGTACATGTAGGACAGGATGACCTAGGTGTTGATGAAATTAGAAAATTAATGCCTAATAAAATAATAGGTCTTTCTATAGGAAATGAAGAAGAATTTAAACAATCCAAAGTTGAATATGTAGATTATGTTGGTGTAGGACCTGTATATGTCACACAATCAAAAGATGATGCTGGTGGTGCTATAGGTTATGAAGGACTAGAATTGATGAGAAGATTTTTACCACAAATGCCATTAGTGGCAATCGGTGGTATTCAGACACAACATATTAAAGATGTTATGAAAACAAATGTCGATGGTGTATCTATTATATCAGCAATCTCATATTCAGATAATATTGAAAAAACTGTTCGTGAAATGATCGAACAATTCTAAAATTAGCCTCCAAAGTTTAATCATTCCTTGATAATTTTTAAGGTATGATAATAATAGTAGAACAAAGAGTTAAATTAATTTTTTGTTCTACTTTTTATTATCAATTGATAAATATAAATATAAGTTATATAATTAGTGTGAAAAAAAGAATGCTAAAATAAAAGTAGGAGGAAATTTTATGACAAATATAGTATTGATACATGGTACATGGTGTGACGGAAGTGTTTGGGGAGAATTTGTTAATGAATTAGAAAAATTAGGTTTAAATGTATATACTCCAACTCTAAGGTATCATGATTTACCTTATGAAGAGGTGGAGAAAAAGGTAGCAGATGTTAGTTTAGATGAGTTTACGGATGATATTGTAGATTTGATAGAAACTTTAGATGAAGCTCCGATTGTATTGGGGCACTCTTTAGGGGGACTTATTGCTCAGAAAGTTGCTATGAGGACAAAGACTAAGGGGCTTATTTTAATGGGAACTGCACCAGCAGCAGGAATTTTCGCTTTCTATCCAAGTATGGTAATTTGTTTCTATAAACATTTTCTACGTTGGGGATTCTGGAAAAAATCTATGCCACCTTATAAACATGCCTTCTATGATTATTGTATGAATAATCAAGATGAAGCGGATAAAGAAAGAGAATTTTCTAAATTAGTTCCGGAATCAGGTTTTACATATTTCCAAATGGCATTACCATTTTTAGATAAGCAAAAAGGTGCATATATTGATTTTGAAAAAGTAACTGAACCTGTATTAGTAATAACTGGTAGCGAGGATAAAATGGTACATCCAAATATAGCAAAAGCAACAGCAAAAAAATATAAAAATTCGACGTTAAGTATTATAGAAGGATCAGACCATATGTATGAGGCTCCGAAATATAGAGATAAAACTGTAGAAATAATAGATCAGTGGTTAAAAAAAATAATAAACAAAGAATTGTAAGAAGAGATAGTCATTTATGTAAATGAAAAAGTAAATATTCATGAATTTTCAAAAAATTTTTTAAAAAAATTCAAAAAAAGTGTTGACAATTTTATTTGCTAATGATAATATAGAGTCAAGTTAAAAATTACCGATATTCAAATAAGTACTTTATAGGAACTTTTACAGAGAGTGTGAGCAGGTGAAAGCACACAATGCAGATTATAGAGGAAAATGGTTTGAATGGTAAAAAAAGTGAGTTTTAAAACACAAGCTTTTTTCGTAGGCGTTACGTTACAAACGCACACTATCTCGTGTATATTCTAGATGCATAGACGTTGTAGTGGTAAAGTTCGTAGTTTACGAAAAAGTAAGGTGGTACCGTGAAATTAGTTTCGCCCTTATTCTCTTAGGAGAGTAAGGGTGATTTTTTTTACATAAAATTCGCAAAACCCAAAAATAAATAATAAAATCAAAAGGAGAAAATTATATAATGAAGAAATTATTATTTTTAGTAACAAGTTTCATACTTGGAATCGTATTAATTGGATGCTCAAGCGCATCAAAAACTGAGAAAAAAGGTATCGATGTTGATAAACTAGATCCTAGCAAACCTGTAACAGTAAAAGTTGGAGCTACTAACGTACCTCACGCTGTATTATTAGAGCACGTTGCTCCTCAACTTGAAAAAGAAGGAATCAAATTAGACATCATTACATACCAAGACTACTATGTACCAAACAAAACGTTAAACGATAAAGAAATCGACATTAACTACTTCCAACACGTACCATTCTTAAAAAATGCTATTAAAGAAAATGGATACAAAATTGAAGATGCTGGTGCAATCCACTTAGAGCCAATTGGATTATACTCTAAAAAAGTTAAAAACGTTAAAGACCTTAAAGAAGGTGCTAAAGTATTAGTAAGTAACAACAAATCTGAATGGGGACGCGTAATTAAATTATTAGCTTCTGAAGGATTAGTAAAAGTTAAAGATGGTGTAGACCCAGTAACAGCTACTTTCGATGATATCGCTGAAAACCCTAAAAAATTACAATTCAGCTACGAAAATGATCCAGCTTTAATGGTTAAATTCTACCAAAATGGTGAAGGTGACCTAGTTTCAATTAACGCTAACTTCGCTGTTGATGCAGGATTAAACGCAGCAACTGAGCCAGTATTAGTAGAAAAAGCTACAGACGACAACCCATACGCAAACATCGTTGTTGTTCGTGAAGGGGACAAAGACAAACTTGTTGTTAAAAAACTTGTTGCAGCTTTAAAATCTGAAGATACTCAAAAATTCATTAAAGAAAAATGGAATGGAGCAGTATTACCTGTTAAATAATTTCATTAA
>NZ_JAPWCC010000046.1:0-5442 GCF_041433735.1 Gemella sp. 20925_1_85
GTTGCTCCTGGATTTACTGCTTTAACTTTATCTTCGATTGCTTTTTTCTCTTCTGGAGTCAGGGCATCTTTGTTTGCTACTGCAGTTTTGTCTGCTGGTTTAACTATATCGTTTCCTGCGTTTGGTTTAGTTGCATCTTCTGCTGATTTAACTAAATCTGTTGCTGGAATTACCGCTGTCTTACCTTCTGGTGTTGTTACTGTCGCGTTTCCTTTATCGTCAACTACCACAGTTGCTCCCGGGTTAACTGCTTTAACTTTATCTTCGATTGCTTTCTTCTCAGCGTCTGTAAGTTTAGCTGGATCTGCTACTACTGTTTTGTCCGCTGGTTTAACGACGTCGTTTCCTGCGTTTGGTTTTG
This sequence comes from Gemella sp. 20925_1_85, assembly GCF_041433735.1. Classification (NCBI taxonomy): domain Bacteria; kingdom Bacillati; phylum Bacillota; class Bacilli; order Caryophanales; family Gemellaceae; genus Gemella; species Gemella sp. 20925_1_85. The sequence goes on from NZ_JAPWCC010000046.1 coordinate 362, forward strand.
TTGCATCTGCTTCTGATCTGAATAAGTCTTCTGATGGGATTGTTGCTGTAGTTCCATCTTTTAGGGTAACTGTCGCATTACCATCTTCATCGAATTTAACAGATTTAGTCTCAGGGTTTAATTCTCTTAATTTCTCTTCTGCTTTAGCTTGATCATCTGGATCATTTGCTTCACCAACAATCTTATCTGCTGGTTTAACAATATTAGAGTTACCTGCTCCTGCTTTTTCTGTATCTTCTTTTGTTCTTACTAAATCTGATGCCGGAATTGCCGAAGTTTTACCATTTGGAGTAGAAACAGAAACAGTTCCATTTTCATCTATCGTTACTATAGCATCTGGATTTACCTCTTCAACTTTAGCAACAATCTTGGCTTTCTCTTCATCTGTTAAGTTAGCTGGATCTTTTACAATAACTTTATCAAGTGGTTTATTAATGTCGTTTCCACCTTTATCATTATCTAAATCATTCTCTGTTTTCACTAATTTAGCTGGATTAATCGTTCCTTTATCGCCATTTTCTGTAGTTACCTCGATTTTACCATTTTCGTTATATTTAACTTCTTTGGCTGTAGGATTAACTTTTTTAACTTCTTCTAAGATTTTAGCTTTTTCTTCATCTGTTAATGCACTTGGGTCTTTTACAAGAACTTTGTCAATTGGTCTATTAATACCTCCAATTGATCTAATAGCTTCTTTGTCCGCTTCTTCTATTGTATTTACATCCGCTACACTGCTTACTGCGTCAATTGCTTCTTTAGCTTTTTTCGCAACTTTATCTACTTTAGCTTTTAACGCTTCTTTAGCTTTAGGAGATAAATCATCACGAGCATCGATAGCTGCTTTTTTAGCTTTTGCTTCTTCATCGATTGCTTTACGAGCATTCGGTTTAGTTTCAACTACAGGAAGAGCTTTTGCTACTTCTGCTTCACCTGTTTCTTTAGCGGTATTAACCTCTGCATCTGTTTTAGCATCATCTATTGCTTGTTTTGCTTGTTCTGCTGCGTCCTTAGCTTTTTGAATTGCATCTGCTTTTTCTTCGTCTGTTGCATCAGGGGTATTTTCAATAGCTTTTAATTGCTCTGCTAATTTATCATCGATTGCTTTCTTAGCTGCTGGCTTAGCTTTCGCTTCTGGGTTAATTGCTTTAACTTCTGATACTCCTGCAGTTTCTGCTTCTTTTACTGCTGCATCTGTTGTTGCTTTATCTACACTTTCTTTTGCTTTGTCAGCTGCTGCTTTCGCTTCTGCTTTCGCTGCTGTTTTTTCTTCGTCTGTTAAGTCAGTACGAGCATCGATTTCCGCTTCTTTAGCTTTTAATGCTTCGTCAATTGCTTTTTTCGCTGCTGGCTTAGCTTTTGCTTCTGGATTCACAGCTTTAACTTCTGATACTCCAGTATTTTTAGCTGTATCTACCGCTTGTTGAGCTGCTGTTGCTTTATCCTCAGAATCAGCAATAGCTGGTTGGGCATTAATCGCATCAGTTGCTGCTTTTGCTTTAGCTTGTGCTTCTTTCTTAGCTGCGTCTTTTTCTTCTTGTGTTAAGTCTGTACGAGCATCGATTTCCGCTTCTTTCTTAGTTAGCTCATCTGCTACAGCTTGTTTAGCTTGTTCTTTAGCAATTGGGTATACTGATGTTACATCTGCTACACCCTTATCTTCTGCATCATTAACAAGTTTTTGAGCTGCTGCCGCTGCATCTGCTGTTTCTGCGTTATCAGGTTGCGCATTAACTTTTGCAAGTTCTACATCTGCTAATTTCTTAGCTTCTGCTTTTGCTGCATCTTTCTCTGCTTGAGTTAAATCAGTACGGTCATCGATTTCTTTATTTTTAGCTGTTAGTGCATTCGCAATAGCTTCTTTTGCATTTTCTTTTGCGATTGGATTAACTTTACCAAATTCTGTAGTTCCAGCATTTTTCGCTGTATCTACAGCTGCATCTGTCGTTGCTGCATCGATTGCATTTGTTGCATCTTCAGCCGCTTTATTAATTTTAGCGATTGCTGCATCTTTTTCTTCTTGACTTAAGTTTTTATCAGCAGTAATAGCATCTGCTTTTGCTTTACGCGCTGCTTCTACATCTGCTTTTGCTACATCTTTTTTCGTCACTACTGCGTTATCAGCTTTAATTGCAGTTGTACCAGAATCTTTAGCTTGATCTAATGCTGCTTTTGTAGTTAGATTAGAATCGTTAATTGCTGCTACGGCTTTTTCTTTATCCGCATTTACTTTTGCGATTGCTGCTGCTTTTTCTTCATCAGTAGCATTTGGCGTTTTGTTAATTTCTGCAATCTTATCTTCTGCTGCTTTATTAACCGCATCAAGCGCTGGTTGTTTATCTATAGTTACAAAGTCTGATAATGCTCTTGTATCTTGAGATCCATCTGTGTATGTTACTACAAGATTTCCATTAGCATCTTTTGTTACTGATTTAATCTTAGCATCTTTATCATCAACATTTTTACCTTTTTTATCTGCTAAGTTCGCATCATCATTATCCTTATTGTATTCAAGTTTTAATTTTTCTTTAATTTTGTCTAATTCAGCTTCTGTTACATTTGCTGGATCTGCTACAGCTACTTTTTCTGTTGGAGCTGAAATTTCATATTTAGATGTTTGATTTTTAACGATGAATTGAACATATCCTGGTTTTTGTTGACGTACTGCATCATCAGTTGAAGCATCGTAGTTTGCTCCTGTCATTGATTTGAAATCATCATTATCTTTAGCTTCAATAAAACTTGTCCATTGGTTTGGAGCTTTAAGAGTTGTAATACCCGTCATCTTGATAGTTGCTGTTCTCTTATCGCCAGATACTGTTCCTTCTCCATTTGTAACGGCACCGTTATCAATCTTACCTGTTGTGAATCCGTAGGCTGCGGCGTTATCATTTCCAACACCACCTGGTCCACGTAGATATAAATCTTTTACAGTAGAATCATCTGTAGCTTTGAATGTTAAATCAGTATTTTCTCCTGTATAAACGTAAATTTGACGTTTATTAACATTTGAGTATGGAAGTTCTACTGTTGGTGCTGGATTTGTACGCGCTACACTTGCAACTGGAGTAGTATCTACTGAATCGTCATTATACGTAACTGTAACTGTTCCGTTAGCAACAGCGACTTCTTTCACTACCGTTGATCTATCTTGTAAGACTTCGCCTTTTTTAGAAGCTAATCGAGCATCTTCTGTTGTTGCTTTATCAGAGTATTGAATCTTAATTTTCTCTTTGATTTTGTTAATATCAGTTGGAGTTAAGTTGTTAATATCTACAACAGCAACTTTATTCTCCTCTGCTACTGGTTGAATATCGTATTTGTATGTTTGAGATTTAACAACTAAGTTGAAATAACCAGGAGCTGATGGATTGTTACCTCCAGCCAGTTTAGCACCAGTAGAATCTTCAAGTTGTAGATATCTTGCTCCTAATACTGCTCGCTGATCTTCAGTTTTTGTATAAGGTTTAAGTCCTTTAAACGTATCATTTGGTTTACCAGTGATTTTAATTTTCACTGGGCCTTGAGTTTCACTTAGTGTTTGATGATAACTCCAACCATAACCATCTATTTCAACCTCTTCTTCCGGAGGATTAAATGAGCTTTGTTTTTTTGCATAAGCTATCGCTTGATCACTTTTCGATTTTAGTACGAACTGACCACTTCCAGCTTTAACTGTTGCTTTAGTAATATTTCCAGCTGTTGAGCTAACTGTAATATTGACATCTGCATCCTCTTCATTATAAAGGTAAATTTCTTTTCCATTAGAATACTCCATAGAGTAATTAAAGTTACCATGAGTTGCAGTTGTCTCCGCTCTAAATGCATTATTTTTATCTAATGCTTGTCCATTACGTGAGTCTTTAGATCCAGTGTTTTCGATTGAGTTTGAATCAGATTTTTTCTCTGTGTTTTCTGCTTTTTTACCAACTGTAGGTTTTGATTGTGTTGTGTCTACTGCTGGTGTTTCTCTTTTCTCCACAGGTTTATTAACTAGTTTTGAGTTTACAGTAGTTACAAGTTTATTATACGCTGCATTTAATTCAGCTTGTGTTTTAGCTGATGCTAGAGTAGCTCTTGCGCTTTCTAACTCTGCTGTTAATACTGCTACAGAATCTTCTGTTTTGTTAGCATATTTCCCAGCACTGATATTAGCTGAAATTTCACTGATATAAGCTTCTAATCGACTTTTATCCAATTTAGCTTCTGCAGGCGTTTCTTGTTTTACTTCTGTTTTAGGTGCTTCTGCTCTTGGCTCTTCTACTCCTACTTTCGCTGCAACTGCATTAGCTACACTTTCTTTAGTGTTTTCTACTTTTGGTTGTGCAACTGCTTGTGATGTAGCCTCTACCTTTTCACCTGAGTTTGTTGTGTTGTCTGTTGTTGTGTTATTAGAAACATCCTCAGATGCTTGAGCTACTGCTCCTGCTCCCAAAAAGATACTAGCACCTATTACTACCGATGCAGCCCCTGCTTTAAACTTCTTAATCGAATACGATTCTACTTTTGTACCTTCTTTTATACTTTTTACATACTTATTATTTTTTCCCATTAAATTCTTCTCCTTTATTATCCCTAATAAAACCTATATTACTACTATTTTAATCATACCCTATATATAAAAAAAACACAAAACTCCTTTCATAAAAAACTTTCGACAATAATTTTTCTCCCCTATTTTTATAATATTGGCTAATAATTTAGAGTAATTTTACAAATATAATACTTCAAAATTATATACAATTCCAACTTAACTTTATCAAATTTAGCATTTTTTGTCCAAAGAATTACTTGTATTTATGTTAAGCGCTTTCTTAACTTTTTGATATTATTACTTGATTATCGATATTTGAAGTCTTTTTTTTGATGGTGGTTTACTATAGAAGTATTCATATACTTGAACTTTATAAGAATTATTTATTGTTTCTTACCACGAAAACATTTTATTATTTACTAAAACAAGATTATATAATTTTTTTATAGTAACACTCTTAGCTTTATAAGGTGTAAGTTAAAATACACTCGGAGAATTATACTCTATCCAATTACCTGTTTAATGCATTCTTTCAAAAAATCAACATAAA
>NZ_JAPWCC010000047.1:0-5352 GCF_041433735.1 Gemella sp. 20925_1_85
AATTTTCGAGGGTGCTTTTGTGTATATAAAGATAAAATACATTAATTATAAAATTTTAATTTAAAGAATGGTGATTTGTAGTTTAATTAGTTTTTTATAGAAGAAAAATAAGAAACTATAGAAAATAATTAAGTTATAAAACGTTTTCTCAAAAGTTTTAAATTATATTTAAAGTAAAAATAAAATAAATATTGATAATTTAATATAAGTATATTGTTGGTGAACAATTGTATTTTCATAACTTACAAAATATAACAACTTTAACTTTAAGTTAAAATAAACTTAAAATTTGTTTATATATCAACGGTTTATGTTGTTTTCGGTTTTCGAGAGCATTGATATAACAGCATTTTTTCAGTGTTTCAAAATGAAAATATTAGTTATAAAAATTATGAAAAATATAGTTGGAATTTTAGGTACGTTTAAGTTTGCTTTTGTAAAATGTTATACATAGTCATTATGATTTATATTTATTCAATTTTAATTTAATAGAAAAAGGAGACGGTAATGTTTAGTAAAAACAATACAAAAATGAATAATAAAAAACAATACGAGAAAGTTAACCACTACGGTATTAAAAAGTTTAACGCAGGAACAGCATCTGTTCTTATCGCGTCTGCTTTTATGTTCCTAGGTGGTGCAGCGCAAGCGGCGGATACTAATAAACAAGAAGCAACAGTAGCAGCTACAGAAAAAGCAGCAGCAACTGAAGAGAAAGCAGAAGTAGCTAAAGCTGAAACACCAGCAGTAGCTCCAAAAGCTGAAGTTAAAGAAGAAACTACAGTAAAAGCAGCTGCTAAAGAAGAAAAATCAGAAGAAACAAAAGCTGAGAAAGTAACAGCTAAAGAAGTAAATAAAACTGCTCTTCAAGCTAAAATTAGTCAATTAGATAACTTATTCGTGTCATTAGCAGGACAAGAGTTATCAGAAGACAAACAAGTTAAAACTGTAAGTGCAGCAGTAGAATTAAACAAAGCTAAAGACCTAGTAGCGCAAGCATCAGCTACACAAGAGCAAGTAGATGCACAAGTAGCGGCATTAGAAGCAGCAATCAACAACTTAAACAAAGTTGAAAAAACTACAGAAAAAGTAGCAGACAAAAAAGAAGAAACTAAAAAAGAAGAAAAATCTGAAACTAAAGTAGCAAAAGAAAACTTAGAAAAAGCAGTTTCAGAAGCAAAAGCAGTAAACCAAGCTGCAACAACATTCGCAACAAAAGAAGTTAAAGAAGAAGCACCAAAAGCAGAAATCAAAGCAGCAGTATCGACATCTGAAAAAGAAATCGCAAAAGCATTAGATATCTTCAACTCAGATTCTTCAACAAAATCAGATGCTGATCAACAACGTAAAGAATTAGAAAAAGCAATCGAAGCAGTGTATGTAACAATGCAACGTGCTGGACACCGTGGAAGAGTAGAAACAGTATTAGCTGATACTGCATCAAAAATTACAGGTAAAGATGTTCTTAAAGATGGAGAAGAAGTTAAAGCAGTAACAAATGCTTATGTTGATATGAATGCTGATAATACGGCTCCTACAGGATGGGGATTTGATACTACTATTAGTACATCAACTCTTAAAGCGGGTTCTATTACAAAAATTGAACTTACTAACTTAGCTGAGTTAGGTGCTGGTTTGGCTGTAAATACAGAAATCAGAGCGACTGATGGAACAGTAGTTGGTAAAGTTAAATCGATCGACTTTAAAACAACTACAGGAAACAACAATAACAAATCTGTACCATATTGGGCACAACGTACACAACGTGGTATGACTTATGACCAGCGTGTTGCTGAGCAACCAGCGGTAGCTAACGAAACTGGTACATATACTTACAACATCGAGTGGAACGATAAAGTAAAAGACTATCCGAATGTGTCGTTTGGAGCGAGTAATTTATCGGGTAATGGATATTTAGCACCACAAATTTCAAAAGACACTCCGTATACAGCGACTATTAAAATTGATGGGCGTACGGTTCTTGAACATACTTATACAAGAAAAGGTCAACAACCTAGCTATCAAAAACAAGGTACTAGTGCATCACTAAGTGAAAACAATGGATTGAACTACCTTAATAATGAGCTAAAAAGTAGAAGTGATTCAATCGTATTAAGAACTGATTCAGATGTTCGTTATGGAGTAGGATCTAAATTTACGATCAAACTTCCTAATGCAGATTTTACTGAATTTAAAGAACTTGAAGGAAGTTCTAGCTTTGTAAATGGATTAAATACAGCGTCTACTATTAACCCTAATAAAGGTGATAGTATTACTTATCGTCCACAAAATCGTTGGTCTAATGCTAGAGCTAATGAAAACAATGTATGGATTTTACAAGATGGTCGAGATACTGGTTTCACATTAACACCTAGATTAATTTCACCAACGGAATTAGAACTTACTGTTACAGAAGGAACTATTCAAGAAGATTCTATAGTCTCTATGCCTCTTCAGTCTTTAGGTATTGAAAAAGTAATAAAAGACAAAACTTTAACAAGTGAATATTCTAATATTACTTATGAAAATGGATTAATTAAACAAGGTTATGTAGGAAACGATAAAACTGCAGCAACTCTTACTGTATCAGGTGGAGAATCTATTAACGGTGGGAAAGAAGATGTTATAACTAAAGTGCCAAATGGTTGGAGTATTAATGGTGATGGTAAAGTTCAAGGTGAGCCACCAACAGGTGCTGTTGTTAGAACATTCAAAGATTTAGTGACAGGTGAAGTTATAGGTTTTGAACCAACAAGATATACAGGGAATATTCCTTTAAGTGAAGATGGTTCAAAAGATTATACTAATGTGCTTGGAAACAAATATGATGTAAGTAATGATCATGTAGACTTAGTTAAAGAAGTTAATGGAGAAGAATACATTCTTGCAGATCTTTCTCCTAAAAATGTAAGAGGAACACTAAGTGTTACGAAGACAAGAGCAAGAGATTTATATTCTGAAGAAGAATTAAAAGCTAAAGGTATAAATGGATCTGCATTTGTTACCCCAGCAGAATATGATTACGTTAAGAAAACAAAGGTAGAAGAAGTAAACCGTACAATTAAATTTGTATACGCTGATAATGTTGCAGGCTTAGCGGGTACTGATGTATTCCCATCACAAAAACAAACTGTGAGCTACACAGGTACAATCAAGCTAACTGCAGAAGGTAAAGCGGTAATTAACTCTGATGACAAACCAGTTTACATTAACTGGAAAGGAACTAATGGTCAAAGTACTGATCTTCCAGAACTTGCAGTACCTCAAAAAGAAGGATATATCGCAAGTGTTGAAAAAGTACCAGTACAAGCAACAACAGCTACAGATGAAGATTACGAATATGTTGTTAAATATACAGCTATTCAAAAAGCGAAAACAACATTCGTAGACGAAAAAGGAAATGCAATTCCAGGAGTAACTGAAATTACTGAACAAGGTGGATCAGAAACTCCATTAACAAAAGAAGCTGAAGTAAAAGCTAAGATCAAAGAACTTGAAAACAAAGGATATGAATTAGTATCTAATACATACCCAGAAGGTGGTAAGTTCGATACGGATAAAGATACAGATCAAGAGTTCAAAGTAACATTAAAACAAAAAGAAGTTACAGTAACACCAGATCAACCGAAAACACCAGGAACTCCAGTAGATCCAAACAACCCAGAAGGACCTAAATACCCAGCTGGATTAGAAGAAAAAGATCTAAACAAAACAGTAACACGTACAATCACATACGTATACGCAGATGGAACTCCAGTGTTAAATGAAGATGGAACACCAAAAACAGTAACACAAGAAGCTAAATTCACTCGTACTGCTAAAGTTAACTTAGTAACTAAAGAAGTTACATACGGAGACTGGTCAGAAGCTAAAGACTTAGCTGAAGTTAAATCACCAGTAGTTAAAGGATTTTTAGCTGATAAAGCAAGTGTTCCTGTAGTAAATGTAACTGGAGATTCAAAAGATATTAAGGAAGTAGTAACATACAAACCGCTAGGATCATGGATTCCAAATATTCCAGGTGAAACACCAACACCGATTAAATATCCAAACCATCCAACAGATCCAACAAAACCAGGAGATAAACCGGTATTACCATATGTACCAGGTATGACTCCAAAAGATAAAGATGGACAACCACTTAAACCAGTAGATCCAACAGATCCAACTAAAGGATATATCGTACCAGATCTTCCAACAGATCCAAGTCAAGACACTCCAATCAACTACGTAAAAGACACTCAAAAAGCGAAAACAACATTCGTAGATGAAAAAGGAAATCCAATTCCAGGAGTAGACGCTATTACTGAAGAAGGTGATTCAGATACACCATTAACAAAAGAAGCCGAAGTAAAAGCTAAGATTAAAGAACTTGAAAACAAAGGATATGAATTAGTATCTAATACATACCCAGAAGGTGGTAAGTTCGACAAAGATAAAGATACAGATCAAGAGTTCAAAGTAACGCTTAAAGCTAAAGAAGTTACAGTAACACCAGATCAACCGAAAACACCAGGAACTCCAGTAGATCCAAACAACCCAGAAGGACCTAAATACCCAGCTGGATTAGAAGAAAAAGATCTAAACAAAACAGTAACACGTACAATCACATACGTATACGCAGATGGAACTCCAGTGTTAAATGAAGACGGAACTCCAAAAACAGTAACACAAGAAGCTAAATTCACACGTGAAGCAAAAGTAAACTTAGTTACAGGAGAAGTTACATACGGAGACTGGTCAGAAGCTAAAGATTTAGCTGAAGTTAAATCACCAGTAGTTAAAGGGTTCTTAGCTGACAAAGCAAGTGTTCCTGCTGTAAATGTAACTGCGGATTCAAAAGATACTACTGCGGTAGTTACTTACAAACCAATCGGTTCATGGATTCCAAATATTCCAGGACAACCAACAGATCCAATCAAATATCCAAACGATCCACAAGATCCAACAAAACCAGGTAAACCAACAGAAATATTACCGTACGTACCAGGATTTACACCAGAAGATAAAGATGGAAATCCACTTAAACCAGTAGATCCAACAGATCCAACAAAAGGATATGTAGTACCAAACGTTCCAACGGATCCAAGTGAAGATACAGTAATTAACTACGTAGCAAACAAAGCAAACTTAGTAGTTAAATATGTAGATGAAAATGGAAAAGACTTAGCTCCTTCAGAAACAACAGAAGGAAAAGTAGGAGATGAGTACACAACAACTGGAAAAGTAATCAACGGATACGTATTAGTACGTGTAGAAGGTGAAGCTAAAGGTAAGATTGGAACAGATGGTTCAACAGTAACATACGTTTACAAACCATTAGGTTCATGGATTCCAAATATCCCAGGACAA
>NZ_JAPWCC010000048.1:0-5110 GCF_041433735.1 Gemella sp. 20925_1_85
AAAGCATCAGATAAAGCACCATGGTCAGATAATGGATCAGCGAAAAATCCAGCGCTTCCTCCAGTAGAAAAATTAGGACATGGATTATACTTCTATGAAGTAGACTTGGCAGGAACACAAGGAAAATCAGATAAAGAATTATTAGATTTATTAAAAGCAAATGGAACACAAAGCTACAAAGCAACAATCAAAGTATACGGTGAAAAAGACGGAAAAGCAGATTTAACAAACTTAGTAGCTACAAAAGAGGTTACCGTAAATCTTCATAAAGAAGCTATGGAAATGGAGAAAAAACCAGGTGAAAATATGATGACAGATCATAAAAAACACGATTTAATGGAATCAAATATGAGTGAAAAACCTATGGATATGCATAAATCAGATGACATGACTATGAAAGCACACATGGATAAAGATATGAAAGCGAAAAATATGAGTGCTCATATGAACAATGGCATGATGAAAAAAGGAATGTTACCAAAAACAAGTGCAGCTCCAGAAGGAACAATGAATGCAACAAACTCAACAAATTCTTCAACTACAGGAATAGTAGGATTAATCATCGCTAGTCTATTAGGTTTATTAGGACTTAGAAGAAAAAATGAAATCGACTAAATAGAATGGGAGTGACTCAAAAATCGTGATTTCAGAGAAATCGATTTTGTCGAGTCACCCCCGCACAGTTTATTAGATATCTAAAAAGCTTTTATAAAGCGAATTTAGATATCAATAAACCACTGCGTCTACGAGTTCTCATATGAACTTTGTTAAATTTTAGGACTTTGGGGTAAGCCTCATGTATTAAACGATTTAAATCAGTGTGATTTGATAGTAGTCTCTTTTATAAAATTTTTTGAATATCTAGAATTATGTGGGGAAATCTCAATTAAATTGATATTTTTAAAATAGTAAGAGATAGTACCTTGCAGAATTTAACAGAATAGTGCTATACTTTAAATGTATAGTGCTATTTTGTTAGGAGGAGTAAAGATATGATGAATAAAATTTTATTAGTAGATGACGAGATAGAAATAACGGAGATAAACAAAAGATATCTAGAACAGGGTGGTTATGATATAGATATTGCTAATGATGGTAAAGAAGCATTAGAAAAATATAAGAGAAATAAGTATTCTCTAATTATTACGGATATAATGATGCCAAATATGGATGGCTATGATTTGATTAGTGAAGTACAATATTTGGATGCAGAGCAACCTTTTTTATTTATAACTGCCAAAACAACTGAGCCAGATAAGATTTATGCTTTGAGCATGGGGGCTGATGACTATATAGTTAAGCCGTTTAGTCCTAGAGAATTAGTATTAAGAGTTAGGAACATATTACGTCGAATTGAAAAAAGTAGTACAGATAGTATTTCGGCTTTAGGGGATTTAGAAATAAATTATAATAGTAGAATAGCAATGGTCAATGGAAAACAACTAGACCTAACGGTGAAATCTTTTGAATTATTATGGTTATTAGCTAATAATCCAGAACGTGTTTTTTCTAAAACAGAATTATATGAAAAAATATGGCACGATGAATATGTAGAAGATGCGAATACATTGAATGTGCACGTGCATTCTTTAAGGAGAATATTAATGAAATACTCTACAGAGAAAACACCAAATATAAAGACAGTGTGGGGACTAGGATATAAAATGGAAAGACAAGTTTAAAAATGGAAAGGAATATAGAATGAAATTAAGAGATTATATTATTGTTGGATATATTTTGTCATTTTTAATAACTATAGCTGCTGTATTTTGGGCTTCAAACCAAATGTTAATTGAAAAAAAAGATACCTATTTTATTGTTGCAATTACTGTGATTGCGGGATTAATCGGTGCGACTATAAGTCTAGCATTACTAAAAGGTGTGTTTAAATCATTAGATGTGCTAAAGAAAAAAACAGTAAATATAAGCGAGAAGAGATTTGATATCAGTGATGAAGTGATACGTCCAGTCGAATTTAGAGATTTATCTATTGCATTTGATGATATGGCGGAGCACTTAAAAGAAAGTTTTGAATCACTAGAACAAAGTGAAAAAGAAAAATCTCTTATGATTGCCCAACTTTCTCACGATATAAAAACTCCTATAACTTCTATTCAATCAACAGCTGAAGGAATGTTAGATGGTATAATAAAAAAAGATGAATACAAGTACTATTTAGAAACAATTTGTCGTCAAACAACGAGATTAAACAAATTAGTTGAAGAATTAAATTATTTGACGCTAAGTGTGAAAGAAACTGATTCTGCAGATAAAAAAGAAACAATATTTTTAGATAAATTATTAATTGATTGTATGTCTGAATTTAAGTTAAGAGCAGAAAAAGAACAAAGAGATATTTTTATTAAAGTTATACCGGAAAATGCAAAAATAGTAAGTAATTATAATAAATTACAAAGAATAATAGTTAATTTACTAGGTAATGCATTTAAATACTCACCAAGTGGAACAAAAATCGAAATAGTTGCTGAAATTAGTGATGAAATGCTTTCTATTTCTATAATTGATGAAGGATGTGGTATAAAAAAAGAAGAACTTGATAATATTTTTAAAAGATTATATCGTGTTGAAGCATCAAGAAATATGAAAACAGGTGGTTATGGGTTAGGTTTAGCTATAGCGAAACAACTAGCTACGCAGCTCAATGGAGACATTATAGTAGAGAGTGAATATGGGAAAGGGAGTACATTTACTTTGAAAATTTTGACAAAATAAACTATTCAATGTATAATGAAAAAAAATATACTGAGGAAAAACATATGTCAAAGTCAAAGTACATAACGCGTTTAAAACGTTCTGAAGGACAGCTTAGAGGAATTCAAAAAATGATAGAAGAAGAGCGAGATTGTATGGACATAATGATTCAACTAAGTGCAGTTCGTTCTAGTGTTGATCGAGTTATTGAATTATTAATAACAGAAAATCTTATGGAATGTATTAATAACCCTACAGAAAATCCTGAAGAGCATAAGAAAAGAATAGAGAAAGCTATACAGTATCTAGTAAAAAAGAAATAGTATACTAAATTAGTAATAAAAGTCTTGATTCAAAATTATTTTGAACCAAGACTTTTATTTTTTGAGATGTATTAATTTTTATAGAGAATTTCAATCTAGTAATTGTTCGTTGTTTTTTTACTAATTGGTTGTTTAATTCTTTATTTTGTTTCTCCAGGCCAGTTATTCATACCACCCTCGATATTTATAACATCGAATCCTTGTGCATCAAGAAAATCATATGCTTTAGCTGAACGTCCACCTGCTTGACAAATTACATAGTATTTTTGATCTTTATCTAATTTAGAAAAATCTGCTCCTAAAGTACTTAAAGGGAAATTTTCAGCAGAAGGTATGTGACCAACGGCATATTCATGAATTTCTCTTACGTCAATAATAGTGAGTTTTTCACTACTATTATTAGTGTATTTCTCATAAAAATCTTTCATTGAAATATTGTTTTTCATAGTTGATTCCTTTCAATATTATTAAATTTAACTACTGTATTAATCTGGAAAATTACTGTGTTTTTAATAGAGTTAAATTATCTATAGTCTAATTTTAAACTATTTTACCTCTCCATGCATGCATTCCACCTTGAACATTAACAACATCGAAGCCTCTTTTTTTAAGTTTTTTTGCGGCAAGTTTACTTCTTGCTCCAGAGTGACAAATTACATATGTTTTTTTGTCTGCTACTGGAGTGTAACTGCCAATTTCATTTAGTGGAATATTTTTTGCATTTTTTATATGGCCTCTTCTAAATTCACCAGGTGTTCTTACGTCTATTAATTGAATATTTTGTTTAAGTTTTTGTTCCAGTTCAATAGTAGAAATACTATCTACTTTTGTGAATAAAAAAAACATTTTTCTTACCTCCTATATACCCCTATAGGGTATATTAAAACATGAATTGAAATCTTTGTCAAGGATGATGATTGTATAATTTTAAATATTTCAGATTATATGTAAAGGAAAAATTATCAGCTGTTGAAAGAAATGTATATAGCAATTAGAGGTGAGAATTACTTATCTCTTCGGAAAAGTGAAAATAATTATATGGAAATAACTTTCATTTTTTCAGGAATTATATGCTTGACAAAATAGAAAAATAGGAGAATAATGGAAGAGAAAATGACCTTCATTTTTATAAAAACAACCAACAATTTAGGAGGAAATTAAATGAAAAAAATAACAAAGGTAGCTACTGCCAGTGTACTATTATTTACATTAGCGAATCCACTAGCTGTATTTGCTGAGAATATGGGAGGTAATGTTTCAGAAACAAGTAGTAATAAAACAACACAAGATCTTACTATTACTTCAGAAGAAATCAATGGGGATATAGTTTTTCATGTAACTGCAGTTAGAGATACTTATGAAGCAATTGTATATGCCACAATTAATGGGAATAATTATACTTATAATCTAGGTAATCTAAAAAAAGGTCAAGTATCAAAAATAGTTCAACCAGGTGTAAGTATTAACAACAATAGTGCTTCTATTACAAAAGAAAGTAAAAAAGAAAAATCACTACCAAATACAAGTGTAGTAAGAGAATTAGTACAAAAAACAGTATTCTATAATAATGAAATAAATGGAAATATAGTTGAAGCAAAAGTTGTCTATAAAGTATATGAGCTAATAGAAAAAAATCCAACTTTAAATGAAGGAACAAAATATGTTCCAAAAAGTAAAGTTAAAGAAGGTGCTATTGTAAAACCAGAAGTATTAGTAAAACCAGAATATAAAGAACTTTTGGGTGGGGCAATAGTTGAACCTACCGTACAACCAGAATTACCAAAAGCAGAGGAACCAGCGGTACTAGCGCCAAAAGTGGAGGAACCAGCAGCTCCAACACCAAAAGCGGAAGAGCCAACGACTCCAGCACCGAAAGCAGAAAAACCAGCAGCTCCAACACCAAAAGCGGAAGAGCCAACAACTCCGGCGCCAAAAGCGGAAGAACCTACAACACCAGCGCCAAAAGTAGAGGAACCAGCAGCTCCAACACCGAAAGTGGAAGAGCCAACGACTCTGGCGCCAAAAGCAGAGGAACCAGCAGCTTCAACACCGAAAGTGGAAGAACCAGCGGCACC
>NZ_JAPWCC010000049.1:0-4245 GCF_041433735.1 Gemella sp. 20925_1_85
AGAAAAAGAAAGACTTGAAAAAGAAAAAGCTCTAAAAGAAGCTGTTGAAAAAATCCAAGCTGAAAACAAAAAAATTGAAGAACAAGCTAAAAAAGATGCTGAAACTACTAAAGAAACAGTAACTAAATTAGAAGCTGATAAAGCACAATTAGAAAAACTAGTTAAAGAAAAAGATGAAGCTATAAACAATGCTACTACTGAAGCTGAAAAAGAAAAATTAGCTACAGAAAAAGCAGCAGTTGAAAAAGAACTTACAGCAAAAGCAACTGAATTAAAAACTGAAACTGAAAAAGCAGTTAAACTTGAAAATAAAGTTAAAGAAATCAAAAAATTAGAAGAAGTTAAAAATGAAGCAGTAAAAGACATTGCTAATGATAAGTCTTTAAGTAACGAAGAAGCTAAACAATTAGAAGCAATTGTAAAAACTGCATCTCTTAAAGATACTCTAGTAGCCAAAGTAGAAGGAATTACAGGAGAAATCAAAGTTTCATTTGACAATACAGCTGTAAAAGCGTCTAACTTAGTTGTTAAAAAAGCTGATACAGAAACAGTTGCAAAAGTAGAAGAACTAGCTAAAAAAGCTGATGAAAATCTAAATGTTGTTAAAACAATCGATCTTTACTTCACAGATGCTAGTGGAGCTAGAGTTAACAAACAAGGTGAAACTCGTACAGTTACTGTTGCTGTCGTAGCTAATGAAGGTGAAAAACTTGAAGTTTACTACGTAAATGAAGACAAAGTAAATGGAGACAAGTTAGAAAAAGTTCCTAGTGTTTATAAAGATGGAAAACTTACATTCTTTACTAGTCACTTCAGTAAATATACTATCTTAAGTAAACCTGTAGTGACAGACAAAGGTGAAGCTTTAGTTCAAGAAGAACTACCTGCTCTAGATTTAAATAAAGTTTTAAATGAAACTACTCAAAAAGACCCTCTAAATATCTTTGGACAAGATGACAACAAAGACATTAAAGATGATGAAAAACTTGATGTAGTTAAAACTAATAACCAAGCAACTTCTACAGCTTCTGTAAATACTGTTAAAAAAGGACTTGCTAATACTGGATTAGCTTCTACCGCTACTGCTGGATTAGGTGCATTAGTACTATTATCTGCTTTAGTATTACGTAGAAAATTTAATAAATAATATTTAAGAAAAATGTGGGTTTGGAGGTATTCCAAGCCCATATTTTCATTGTTTCATAAAATTTTATTAATAATATTTTTGTATTTTATAGAATGCAAAACGTCTAAATTATGGCGGAGTTGTGAACTATTTTTGAAACTTTGTTGTAAATTTCGTCTATTTTAGGTTATATCTGATAGCAATTATCACTTTTACCTTTATTTACACGGTTTTTTGTATTATAATAGTGATAACGATTTAATATCTAATAATATAAAAATTAAAGGAGAAAATTCCTAATATGAAAAATACAACATTATTAAAAGTTTTGTCAGCAACTGCAATTTTTTCTGCTGTTGCAGCAATTGAAGCATACGATCAAGATAATTTCGTATTCGCAGCAGAAGAAACACCAGTTGTAGCAAATACAACAACTTCTTCTACGAAGCCAACTACTACGCAACCTACAGCACCAGCATCTACTACTGGGGAAACTAATTCACCAGCAACTCCAGCAGCGAACTCTGCTGCAGCCCCTGCTACTACATCAGTTACAGCTCCAGCAACTACTGCTCCTAAAGCTGAAGAATCAGCTACTGTAGCTCAAGATGTTAAAGCTTTAAAAGATGGTGAATATAAGATTACTGCTGAAGCCTTAAAATTCCATGAAGAAGGACGTCCTTCTATGGCTGCGCCTGCAATCGACAATGAAAAAACAAAATTAATAGTAAAAAATGGACAATACTCTGTAAATGTTTCATTTAAACCTATCACATTTGGTGGTCTTACTGGTTATTTAGGAGATTTAAAATACTATGATGGAGATAAGACACATGCAGATCGTGAAAAAATTGATGATAGTGAGTTTAAAGACTCAACTATAGTTGAAAATTATGGTACTAATGAGACTGATAACTTCACTGATGCATACAAAAAAGAATTTCCTAGTCGTACTGTTTATCCGAAAACTATTAATTTCAATGTAGATAAAAATAAAATTGATTCTAACAATAAATTAGAAACATATACAAAAGTGTTTGTTCCTGTTATGAATTCAATCATGGAAGGTGCAGGAACTCAAAGAATGATTTTAAAATTTGACCTGTCATCATTATCTAGAAAAAAAGTAACTGCTGATAACTATGAAGCAGCAACTTATGAAAATCCTAACAAAGACGTTGAATACAAAGGAACTATTAAAAAAGACTTCCCTATCCACGTTCAAGGACATTTAAGAAATGCTAACAATAACGATGAAGAATCATTATACGGTTCTGCATTAGATAACTATGTTAAAGTTGAAAAAGTTGGGGATAAATACAAATATACACTTAGATTCAAAAAAGGTCTTGCTGATGTAGGTGGAGAATTCTATCCATTCGAATTACATAAAGTAGCATACCAAGGTAAAGATGTTCCATTAACTACTTTAGCAACAAACGGTAATTCTTCAGTAAAAGAAGGATCTATCATTACTGATAAACTATTAGAAAAAATTCAATTAGACGGTACTGCTCCATATCCAAATGGTGCTTTAATGTCACACTTTGTTACATTAAAACTATACTATGAAACAGCTACTGACTATAAGGAAAGACCTGTAAAATTAGAAGATGTAGTTGCACCTGCTAAACCTAAACCAGTTAAGCCTGCACCAACTACACCAAAAGAAGAACCAAAACCAGCAACACCAACAGCTGCTGACCACAATGTTGATGCTGATAAAGTTCCTAACACTTTCCCTACTACAGTAAAAGCTGAATTAAATGGTAGAACTACTGGTACTGCTTCAATCTATGAAAATGCATTTGTTAAAGATGTAAAAGTCGAAAAAGTTGGGGATAAATATCAATATACTATCCAAGTTAAAGAAGGTAAATCTACTAACTTCTTATTACGTAATAAGCCATTTACAGTTTCTAAACTTACTTATAAGGGAACTGAAATTAACTTTACTGAAGTTGATGCTGCTACTAAGCTAAAAGAAGGTAAAATCTTAACTGATTCTCTTTTAGACAAAATTCAAGTAGATGCTGTATTAAATGTTCAAACAAAAGGTGGAGCTAAACCTAGATTTGAAGACAGAACTGCTGAAAGTACAATAGCTCTAGACTTCCCTAAAGTAGAAAAACCTAAAGAAGTTACACCTGCTAAACCTTCAGTACCTGATCATGAAGTAGATGCTGATAAAGTTCCTACTACATTCCCAGCTACTGTTAAAGGTGAATTAAATGGTAGAACTACTAATTCAAGTTCAATCTATGAAAATGCATTTGTTAAAGATGTAAAAGTTGAAAAAGTTGGAGATAAATATCAATACACTATTCAAGTAAAAGAAGGTAAATCTTCTACTTACTTATTACGTAACAAACCATTTACAGTTTCTAAACTTACTTATAAAGGAAATGAAGTTAACTTTACTGAAGTTGACGCAGCAACTAAACTAAAAGAAGGTAAAATCTTAACTGATACTCTTCTAGATAAAATTCAAGTAGATACTGTAATCAGCGTCCAAACTAGAGGTGGAGCTAAACCTAGATTTGAAGAACGAGCTGCTGAAAGTACAATAGCTTTAGACTTCCCTACTGCAGAAAAAGTAAAAGAAGAAGCTGCAAATAACTTAGTTCCCGCTAAAATTAATAATGCACATGAATCTAATAGGACTTCAATGGCAGATGGTGCATTAGTACATGAAAAAACTCGTGTTGAAAAAGTAAATGATACTTACAACTACTATCTAACATTTAAAGACTTAGATGTCAATACTCTAGTAGGAACTGTAGATACTTTAACTGTTGATGGTACTCCTGCTGAAAGAACTGATCTTGGTGGTGAAAGCCATGAAAAAGTATTCCACTTCACAAGTCCTGAAAAATTAACTGAAAAAACTATTACATTCTCAGTATCAGTAAATGGAAAACCATTAAGAGGTCATTCAAATGTTCCAGCAACACTTAAATTCAATTGGGATGGTGCTACTCCACTAACAGCTGATCAAGTAACATCATTACACAAAGATGAAACTACAAAAGCTCAAGCCGAAAAAGAAAGATTAGAAAAAGAAGCTGCTAGAGTTCAAGCTGAAAAAGAAAGATTAGAGAAAGAAGAAGCTGCTAGAG
>NZ_JAPWCC010000050.1:0-3231 GCF_041433735.1 Gemella sp. 20925_1_85
GTAGAAATCCCTGTAACTGTTACACCTGTTAAAGGTTTAGAAATTCCAGTTACTAAAACGCCACTACAACCAGAAGACTACACTAAAGGAATTAAGATTCCAGAAGGTGGAAAAGTAACGAAAGTAGAAAACATTCCAGACTTAACAACACCAGGTAAGAAAGATCCAGTAAAAGTAACTGTAGAATTACCAAATGGAAAAGTAATAACAGTAGAAGTGCCTATAACTGTAACTCCAGCAACTGGAATAGAAACTCCTGTTACCGATACACCTTTAACTAGAGAAGATATTGAAAAACATGTTAAAGTCCCTGAAGGTGGAAAAATTATTGGTGTAGGTGAAATTCCTAAAGTTAATACACCAGGAGATAAGGGAACTGTTAAAGTGAAAATTGAACTTCCAAATGGAAAACAAGTAGAGGTAGAAGTTCCTGTAAACGTTACGCCAATAAAAGATATAGTTAAGAAACTAGGTGATCCGATTACCAATGAAGATGTTGAAAAACATATTAAGATTCCAGAAGGTGGTAGAGTGATAAGTATTGGAGATAAACCTTCAACAGATGTTCCAGGTGAAAGACCTAGTATTCCAGTAGTTATTGAATTACCAGGAGGAAAACGTGTTACTGTAAAAGTACCAGTAATTGTAACACCAAAAACTACTCCAATAGTAGTTAAAGTAGGTACTCCAATAACACAAGATGATGTTAAAAAACATGTCGATCTACCAGAAGGATGGAAAATAACGAAAGTAGGAGAAATCCCAACAACTAAAACACCAGGTAATAAACCTTCAGTAACTGTTGAAATAGAATTACCTGATGGTAGAAAAGTTACGGTAGATGTGCCAGTAATTGTAACGCCGAATGTGACACCTATTGTTGTAGAAGTAGGAACACCTATTACAGAAAATGACGTTAAAAAACATGTAGATCTGCCGGAAGGATGGAAGATTACAAAAGTGGGAGAAATTCCAAAAACTGATACAGCGGGCGAAAAACTATCTGTACCTGTAGAAATAGAGTTACCAAATGGTCAAAAAGTTATAGTTAATGTTCCAGTGAAAGTAATTGAAAAACACAAAGTGCCTGAAAATAATAATAATAATAATAATTCAAACGTAAATCCTCATCAAACAAGCACTGCTAAAGAGCCAATGACAAATACTTCATCTGGAAAAGTTAATGCTAATAAAATTGAAAAATTACCAAATACAGGTTTAGAAAATAATTCTATAGCGGGTTATGGTTTAGCAATATTTGGACTAGCACTATCAGTATTGAAACGTCGTAAAGAAAAATAATTTCTTAAAAAAGAGAAGCATAAAATTTTGCTTCTCTTTTTTATTTATGAATATTTTATTTGTTGGATTTTTTCAATTTTTCAGATCGACAAAAAAAACTCTAATAAATTCTATTTAGAGCTTTTTCCTGAATTATATTTAATTGGGCTTTTTAGAAATTAATGCTGAAAAATCTAAATCATCATATTTACTTTTATTAAGACCGGTTAATGAATCAAAGTCGGTATCAGGGAATAATGGATCAAAATCATCAATACTAGTGTTTGAATGGTGGCTTGAAGAGTCTTTGTTAATCTCATTTCCATAAGTATTCAATAATTTACTAGTTTCACTGTAATACTTAGGCTCCTGTGATTGAGTGCTTTCTTCGTAATTATACTCTATTGAAACTTCTCCAAAATTTTCGTTAGCTGATTCTTGAGGATTATAAAATAACACCCCGTACTCTTCTAAAAGTTCCTCTTTTGAATAATTTTTTAAAGGATCTTCTATAGGTGAAATTGTACTTTCATATATTTTTTTGACAAGATTTTCATCTGTTTGAATTTTATTGTCTTCAATCTTCCAAGTTGAAATAAGTCTATGTATTATATCTAATTGTTCATCTGAAAGTAGGTGAAGTTTTGATTTAATTTCTTTTAATTTATCCATAGCTTTACACTGCTTCTTTATTTTCTTTTAAATATTCAATATAGTCATTACCCCAAATTTCTAATTCATTAAGTACTGATTGGAATTTTTTTCCAATATCTGTTAAGCTGTACTCAACTTTTGGTGGAATTTGAGCATAAACTTTACGATTTATTAATCCATCTTGTTCTAATTGTTTTAATTGTTTTGTTAACGTTGCTTGTGTAATTGTCCCTAGTGATCTTTGTAACTCATTAAATCTAACACTTTTATCTTCAAGTAGGTGAAGAATTAGTATTGTCCATTTACCAGACAATATTTTTTGAGTTGTAAAAAAGGGGCATTTTCCAAAAGGTTCTTGTTGTTCCATAAAAAAATCTCCTTAAAAATTCATTAGTATTATACAATTCTATCTTAAAAGATACTTACTATTGTAAAAAAACGTACTTGATAAAATTTTGGTAAATATTATAATTATATATATAACAATTATAAAACAAATAATAAAGTTTGGCAATAGCCAAAAGACGGAGGACATAATAATGACAGAAGCAAAAAAATTATATCAAAACAGAAGAAGTGTTTATGCACTAGGTAAAAATTTACCAATTTCAGAACAAGAAGCATTAGAAATTATCGATAATGCAGTAAAATACTCACCAAGTGCCTTTAACTCACAAACTGCACACGCTGTAGTATTATTAGGTGAAAATCACCAAAAACTTTGGGATATTACTTTCGGAGAATTAGAAAAATTCTTACCAACAGAAGAAGCTAAAGCAGCTACAAAAGGTAAAATTGACAGTTTCGCTGCGGCTTACGGAACAATTTTATTCTTCGAAGATCACGATGTAGTGAAAGGTCTTCAAGAACAATTCCCATCATATGCTGACAATTTCCCAATTTGGTCAGAACAATCAACAGGGATTGCATCATTTGCAGTTTGGAATGCATTAGCAGAAGCTGGAGTTGGAGCTAACATTCAACATTATAATCCAGTAATTGATGAAAAAGTTGCTGCAGAATGGGATATTCCAGCTAACTTAGTACTACGTGCTCAAATGCCATTTGGTGAAAAATTACAAGAAGCTGCACCAATTGAAAGAACTTCAAGAGTAAGAGTAGTAAAATAAGATTTGATTTAACGACGGATTAAATGAGTAATAATAACGCTGAGATAGAAATATCTTGGCGTTATTTTATATTATGAGTAGGCGTAAGTTTTAGCGAATGATTAATGTAGAAAAAGACGCCTGATTTTGTGATAAATGATTATTGCTATAAATATTATTTATACCT
>NZ_JAPWCC010000051.1:0-2654 GCF_041433735.1 Gemella sp. 20925_1_85
AACATTTTAAATTAGTTATAAAACTACTCTACTTTATATTTTTGTGGTATAATTATATGTTGTAATACTAGATTTAATATCTAGTATGTTAGTAGAGTAGTAAATTATTATCACATAATTCTATGAACTGTAACAATAATTTTTAAAATAACAATATAAAAATTTTTTTAGGAGATTTTTTATGACAAAACAAAATATTGGAATTGTATACGGTGGTAAAAGTGCTGAACACTCAGTATCACTTTTAACAGCGAAATCAATTATTAACGCTATAGACAAAGAAAAATACAACGTATTCCCTATCTTTATCTCATTAGAAGGTAACTGGGCACGTGGTGAAAAAATTACATCAGAAGTAACAGATCAACAGGATTTAGTTTTTTCTAACTTTGATAATGATATCAGTGGATTATTATTCGAAGATGGACGTAAATTCGATATCGTCTTCCCAGTTCTTCATGGACCAAATGGTGAAGATGGGACAATCCAAGGTTTACTAGAAATCATGGATATCGCATATGTTGGTAACAATGTACTTTCAAGTGCAGCCGGTATGGATAAAGTAGTTATGAAACAATTATTCGCTGCTTATGACCTTCCACAACTTCCATACATTCACTTTATCGAATATACTTGGAAAAACAAAAAAGAAGCTGTTATCGCTGAAATCAATGAAAATCTTAAATACCCTGTATTCGTTAAACCTGCGAACTTAGGTTCTTCAGTTGGTATTAGCCGTTGTAACGATGAAACTGAATTAGTAAAAGGTATCGAAGAAGCTCTAAAATTCGACAAAAAAATCGTTGTTGAACAAGGTGCTGTAGGCGCTAAAGAAATCGAAGTTGCCGTTCTTGGTTACAACGAAGTTAAGACTACAGATCCAGGTGAGATCGTAAACATTTCTTCAACAGAATTCTACGATTATGAAACTAAATACACAGATGGACAATCTCGTATGGATATTCCAGCTCCAATCGATACTACTCTATATCCTAAATTCAGAGAAATGGCGGCAACTGCATTCCGTGCAATCAGCGGGTCAGGATTAGTACGCGCTGACTTCTTCTACACTAAAGAAGGAGAAATCTTCATTAACGAAGTAAACACAATGCCTGGATTCACTCCATTCTCAATGTTCCCTTCTCTATGGGCAAATATGAATATAAGTTACTCTGAAATTATTGAAGAACTATTCGCACTAGCTGTAGAGCGTTACGAAGATCGTAAGAACTTATTAACTGAAGAATAGGATTAACCATGAAATATTTAGTTACAGATTTAGAAAAAATATTAAATGCAAAAAAAGTAAATATTACTAACAATGTAGAAATTACTGGTATCGCTATTGATAGTAGAAAAGTTAAACAAGGTGACTTATTCATTCCCTTTTTAGGTGAAAATGTCGATGGTCACAACTATATAGAAAGTGCCTTTGAAAAAGGTGCTGCAGCAAGTTTATCGTTAAAAGACGATTTTGTTTCTAATAACAATATCATCTACGTTGATGATAGTTACGAAGCAATTCAAACTCTAGCGAAACACTATTTAGAAAGTTTAAATGCCAAAACTATCGCAATCACAGGTAGTAATGGTAAAACAACTACTAAAGATATTATCACTAGTATATTATCAACAAAATATAAAGTTCACAAAACACAAGGAAACTTTAACAACGAACTTGGTGTACCATTAACTATTCTTGCTGCGCCTGAAGATAGCGAAATACTAGTTCTTGAAATGGGAGCTGATGGTTTTGGACAGCTTGACTTCCTATCTAAGTTAGTTGAACCTGATTATACAGTAATTACTAATATCGGTGAAAGTCATATAGAATTCTTTAAATCTCGTGAAGGAATTGCTAAGGCTAAATTCGAAATCACTAATGGTATGAAAGAAGACGGATACTTCGTCTACAATGGAGATGAAGTTCTTCTAAAAACATTAGTAGATTCTTCAGATATCAACGCAACATCATGTGGTGAGAATAACTATAACGATATTATATTAGAAAACTACACAATTAAACGTGACAAAATTGATTTCAAACTTAATATAAGTGATGAACAATACTTCACAAAATTAAAAGGAAAACATAATCTATATAACATTATGTTCGCAACAGCAATCGCTAGTAAAATCGGATTAACTAACGAAGAAATCCGCAAAGCTATCGAAAATACTGTGGAAATCACAGGCATGCGTCTACAAAGTATTCCTTACAAAGAAGATTCACTAATAATCAACGATGCATATAATGCTAGCCCTACTTCTATGAAAGCAGGTGTTGATGTAGTAAGTAGTTACGATGACTTCGATTATAAAACACTAGTACTAGGAAGCATGTTCGAACTAGGACCTAATGAAGTTAACTATCACGGTGAAGTTGGAGAATATATCTCTGAAAACACAAACGATATCGACTTAGTAATCAGTGTTGGCGAACTAGCAGAAAACATTACTAAACAAATTAAAAATGATAAAATAAAAACACTACACTTCCCTACTACAGCAGAAGTTAGTGAATATCTAAAAAATAACAGACACAAAAACGAAGTAATCTTATTCAAAGCAAGCCGTTCTATGAAGTTAGAGACGATTATTGAAGAGATAACGAAGTAAGAAAATAAGGATCTAACTATTAGAAATAGTTAGGT
>NZ_JAPWCC010000052.1:0-1508 GCF_041433735.1 Gemella sp. 20925_1_85
CAAATATCTTTGGGACTACTACAGATTATTTGCTGGGACAAAAACCTTATTCAATTATCAGTAGTTTACCTCTAGAACAATTAGATCTTACCAATATTGCAAACTTTTCAAAGGATGAGTTTGATATTTTGAAACATTCAATAGCAGTTTCGGTGGCAAGAAATAAAATAAAGGCAACAGAACTAAAAGATAGAGTTATAGAAAAAAATCAGTTGTCAGAAAAAGATGCAGAACTTTTGAATAAGATTTTTGAAGAAGTTAAAACTTATTGGGAAAATTAGGAGGACGCTAGTCTTCAAAATTCCCTCCCAAAATGTGTCCAAAATATTGACAGAATTCTAGCTTTTCATTATAGTTCTTATGGAACTTTTTTTCTACAACAAAATAGGCTCCATAATATCCATAGGGGATTTACCCACTACAAATAGTATAGAGCCGGTTTTATTAATGTCCTGCATTTCCTAATAAGTTAACCATGACAACACCAATGATAATCAAAATTAAACCGATAATGCTATAAACATTTAGTGTTTCTTTGAAAATCATTACTGCGATAGAGGCTGTCAAAACTAAACCGACAGCTGACCATGTTGCATAAGCTATTCCTAAAGGAATTTTTTGCATTGCTAGTGAGAGGAAATAGAAACAAACGCCATAGCTAAGTAGGGCAGAAACGGTTGGAATAGGCTTTGTAAAACCGTCTGATAATTTCAAAAGGTTAGTTCCCAATATCTCTCCTACAATGGCGATAAAAAGATAAAAGTATGACATGTCTTTAACCTCCTATATGTCATGTTTTTGCTCTAAGAGCTATTATAGCTATCCGTTTTTTATAAATCTTGGCACAAGTCATGAGAATTTGTAGTAAAACTGTGGCAGACACTTTTTCAGAACCAATAGCTGATAAGTTTAGTATATCATAAGATAAATTTTAAAAAAAGTCTTGATTTATTTCAATGTCTTGCGTGGTCTCGATTTTACTGGTAAAATTACTTTTAAGAACTTTAAAAAAGAGGTTTCTATATTTGACAAAACAATGACTTGTTGTCCCGAATGTGGGCATCCTTTGGAGAAAAAATTTTTAAAAGATGAGGGAGATATTCCTTATTGTTCACAATGTGCGAGTTTTCGTTTTCCAGTCTTTAATACAGCAATTAGTGCGATTTTATTTAATGAAAAACATGATAAGATTCTCTTGATTAAGCAATATGACATGGCTGAGCATATTTTGCTAGCTGGTTATGTGTCTAATGATATTCACAACCAATTTCTACAATCATTAAAGGCAATTAATTTAGCCTCTCTTATTACGGATATGGGTAATAAAATTGCACAAAACTAGTCCAAAACTCTTTTTAATAAGGAGTATACTTTCTAGCATTTTATAGTTACTAAAAAGTATCTAAACTTTGGAAGTGATACTAAGTTTTAAAAAATATTATGGAAAAAAAGCTTATAAAATCAATATTTCTGAGATTTAAAACTAATAATATTAGACTCAAAATCCG
>NZ_JAPWCC010000053.1:0-1446 GCF_041433735.1 Gemella sp. 20925_1_85
GACAATCCAGTGAAAGGGGTATTTTTATGCGTTATAGTTTTGAATTTAAAGTAAAATGTGTTGAGATGTATGAAAGAGGGGAATATCCAGAAACACCGAACGGAATAACTACTAGAAAATTTAAAGATACTATTAGAAAATGGAAAAGAATGGTAGATTCGTTAGGAGTAGGTGTCTTGCGACATAAAACAAAAAATAAGAAGTGGAATCCAGATGAAAAACTAGTATTAGTGTCTAAAATTTTAGCTGGTTATTCATATAATTCCGTTGCACTAGACAATGGAATTAACTATAGGACACTGTATAAATGGGTTCAAAAATATAAGGAAAAAGGTTATAATGGACTTGTAGATGAAAAGAAAGAAAGACCAAGAAAGGTACCTATAATGAAAGAAAACAGTAGTCCTAAACCATTAAAAGAGTCAGAAAGAGAAGAATTAATTAGATTACGTGAAGAAAATAAATTTATAAAAACGGAAATCGAAAATATTAAAGCGGAAACAGAAATAATAAAAAAATTAATAGCCTTGAGGCGAGAAAAATGGGCTGCGCAACTCAAGGCGAAAAAGCAGCGATCATCAAAGAACTTAGAGGAAAAGGATATCAATTAAAATATCTTTTACAAGCAATAGGAATGGCTAGATCAACATATTATTATTTAGTAAATAAGGAAGAAGTAGATGTTGTGGCTATCCGTAATGAACCAGTGTTAAAAGAAATTAAAATTATTTTTACCGAAAATAAAGGACTATATGGTGTCCGTAGAGTTCACAATGAACTAATTAATAGAGGTTTTAAAGTAAATCATAAACGAGTACAAAGCCTTATGCATAAAGAAGGATTGAAAGGGAAAACTCCTAAAGAAAGATACCATTCATATAAGGGAACAGTAGGAAAGGTCGCTAATAATATAATAAATCGAGATTTTAGTACAACTGCTCCTTTACAGAAATGGACTACAGATGTATCACAATTCAATTTTTCATGGGGAAAATGCTATTTTTCAGCAATTCTAGATATGCATACAAATGAAATAATATCATATGATTTATCTTTACATCCAAATTTAGACCAGATAAAAAGGATGTTAGAAAAAGCATTTAATAAATTTCCAAAAACAGAAGGATTAATTATGCATTCAGATCAAGGGTGGCAGTATCAACATTCATACTATAGAAGTGAGTTAAAAAAACATGGAATCATTCAATCGATGTCTAGAAAGGGAAATTGTTATGATAATAGTATCATGGAATCACTTTTTGGAAGAATGAAGACGGAGATATATTATGGTTATGAAAAGAATTATATGTCATTTGAAGAATTTAGTAAAGCTGTAAATGAGTATATAGATTATTACAATAACAAGAGAATTCAATCAAAAACAAAATGGATGTCACCTGTACAATACAGGATAACATCCACTTGTCTAAACTAAATATATGTGTC
>NZ_JAPWCC010000054.1:0-1291 GCF_041433735.1 Gemella sp. 20925_1_85
TTTTTAGTATGTTTAATAAAGAAGAAAATATCAAAGATGAAATAATATTAATGACGTTATCAGAATTAGTTCCTAAAAATCATTTTTTAAGAAAAGTAGCCGAAGCGATTGATTTCAAATTTATTTATGATTTAACAGAAGAATACTATAGCCACACATCAGGTAGAAATTGTTTAGACCCTGTAGTATTATTCAAATTAGTATTTTTAAAAGATTTCTATGGAATAAAATCGATGAGAGAAACAATAAAAAGAATAGAAACAGATGCTGCATTTAGATGGTTTTTAGGGATACCATTCTCTAAACCAGTTCCACACTATTCTACATTTTCACAAAATTATATTCGACGATTCCAAGGAACTGACATATTTGAACAAATATTTATAAATATAGTGAATCAAGCAATTGATAAAAAATTAGTAGGAGGTACTGAATTTTTTACTGATTCAACCCACATTAAAGCTAACGCAAACAAAAAGAAATATAAAATTGAAATTACCACAAAAGTAAAAGAAAGAAAATTAGACTTAGAAAAAGAAATAAATGAAGAGAGAGAAAAAATAGGAAAAAAGCCTTTTGAATATAAAGAAAAGGAAGAACTAAAAAGACAACGAATTAACACTACTGATCCGGATAGTGGTTATTATCATAGAGATCATAAAGAAGAAGGCTTTATGTATTTAGACCATAGAACAGTAGACGGGAAGAATAATATTATTATTGACTGCCATATAACTCCAGGTAACGTTCATGATAGTGGTCCGTATATAGATAGATTAAATCAGATAGAAAATAACTTTGGATTAATACCTGGTAAAGTTGCGTTAGATAGTGGATATTATTCTCTAGACATACTAAAACAGTTAGATAAAAAGAATATATTTTCAGTAATAGGATATAGAAGATTCTCAAAATCAAAAGATAAAAAATATTTTAAATACTTACCCGAAAAAGATATATTTGTAGATAAACGAACAGGAGAAATATTTACATACAGAAATATTGATAGAAATGGATACAAACAATATAAAAGTGATGATAAAAACGATAAGAAAATAATAAGACGCCACATAAATGCGGATTATTATGATGAAGCAAGGTTAAGACGTATATCAAAGGAAGGAAAAATACTGTATAAAAGAAGAAAAGAAACAATAGAACGTAGCTTCGCAGACTCAAAACAAAATCATGGATATAGATATGCACAATATAGAGGG
This sequence comes from Gemella sp. 20925_1_85, assembly GCF_041433735.1. Lineage (NCBI taxonomy): Bacteria > Bacillati > Bacillota > Bacilli > Caryophanales > Gemellaceae > Gemella > Gemella sp. 20925_1_85. Next base: position 1,218 of record NZ_JAPWCC010000054.1, read on the forward strand.
AAAGCCAAAGTACAGTCGTACGCTTGGTTATCTTGTTGCGTTCAAAATATGAAAACAATAGCACTAAGAGAGGT
>NZ_JAPWCC010000055.1:0-1205 GCF_041433735.1 Gemella sp. 20925_1_85
GACCAAGGGGAACGTGGATTAACTGGAGCAAAAGGTGAAAAAGGAGATCGCGGAGAACGCGGATTAACTGGAGCACAAGGAGCGAAAGGTGAAAAAGGAGACCAAGGGGAACGTGGATTAACTGGTGCGCAAGGACAAGCAGGTCGTGATGGAGTTACTCCTACAGTTACTGTTAAAGATAATAAAGAGGATGGAACACATACAATTACTATTAATGACGGTAGAGGTAATGTAACTAATACAGTAGTTAGAGATGGATTTGATGGAGATAGTCCTTTAGTTTCTACTCAAAGAAATGAAGCTGATAAAACAACAACAGTTATTTTCTACTATGATAAAAATGGTAATAATGAACTTGATGCAACTGATGAAAAATTAAGAGAAATTGTTATTGCGGATGGAGCAAAAGGTGAAAAAGGAGACCAAGGGGAACGTGGATTAACTGGGGCACAAGGTGCTAAAGGTGAAAAAGGTGACCGTGGAGAACGTGGTGAAACAGGAGCAGCAGGACGTGATGGTAAAACGCCACAAGTTACGACAGCTCGTGGAAAAGATGGACGTAGTACTGACATTACATTTACAGTTCCTGGTGAAGAACCTGTAACAGTTAATGTAAAAGACGGAAAAGATGGACGTACACCAACTATTGACTTAAATGCCTTAGCAGAAGCAGCATTGAGAATTAATAATCAAAGAAGTGGAAGAGTTAGAAGAGCATTAGCAGACGCTCCATCTACAGCACCAGCAGAAAAACCAAGAGAAGGTACGCTTATAACAGCTTACTTTGATAACAACGGTAATGGTAGATACGATGAAGGTATAGATGAGTTAATTGCTAAACAACCAATTTATAATGGTACAGACGGTGCCAATGGAGCAACCGGAGCAGCCGGAGCAGATGGACGTAATGGGGCTGAATTATTAAGTGGGCCAGATGCACCAACAGCAAATGATGGAAAAAATGGTGATACTTATATCGATGCAACAACAGGTGATGTTTACAAAAAAGAAGACGGAAACTGGAAGACAATCGGTAATATCAGAGGACCACAAGGATTAAAAGGTGATAAAGGTCAAGATGGAGCTCAAGGACCACAAGGTATAAGAGGAGAAGCAGGACCGCAAGGACCACAAGGTCTTCAAGGACGCGACGGACGCGACGGACGTGATGGAGCAGCAGGGCGTGACGGAAGAGACGGACGCGA
>NZ_JAPWCC010000056.1:0-1176 GCF_041433735.1 Gemella sp. 20925_1_85
ACAAATTTACTATTAATAAAAGACCAAAATATAACTATGAAGGATAAACTTGATTTAATCAATATAGATGGTCAAGATACATTCTTATTTCATGGGACTTTATCATATGAACCAAAGTGTTGCACAAACTGCGGTTGTAAAAAAGAAGGAAATAATATAGTTAAAAATGGATTTGGAGATCCGCTAAAAGTAGCTTTATTAAAGATGTCAGAATGCCCTACATACCTTAGATTAAAGAAACAACGTTTCAAATGTAGAGAATGTAATTCTAAGTTTTGTGCTGAAACACCATTTGTAAAAAAACACTGCAGTATATCTAAAAACCTTCTACTTCACATTATGAAGAATCTTTCTAAGACGCTATCATTTAAAGATATAGCTGAATTAAGTAATGTATCAGTATCTACAGTAGTAAGGGTAATGAAATCATGTAGAGAAGCTGTAGAAGTTAAGACTCATTCAAACCTACCAAAGCACCTATGTTTTGACGAGATAAAGTCAACTAAAGATAGTAAAAATGGAATGAGCTTCGTATTCTTAGATGCTAAAACACATGATTTTATAGATATAGTAGATGGACGAACACAACATATATTAAAACAATACTTTATGAGATACCCAAGAAAAGTAAGGAAGAAAGTAAAAACGATCTGTATAGATATTTACCCACCTTATATGAATATGATTAGAGAAATGTTCCCTAATGCTGAGATAATTATAGATAGATTTCATATGGTTCAAAATATTAATAGAGAATTAAACAAAGCTAGAGTAAAACTAATGAATCAATATAAGAATAAAAAAGGCTCTACTTACACTATTTTAAAGAATTTCTGGAAAGTAATATTGGAAGATAGAGATAAAGTAAATTCAATAAAAACATTCTATTCTAGAAGCTTTAAACGCTATGTAACTAGAAAGGAAGTATTAGATTATATATTAGCTATAGATGCTGAATTTACAGCTAGTTATGAAAGAGTTCATGAGATAAGAGAAGCTATTAAGACTAAAGATTCTGTAGAATTAGAGAAGTATATAGATATGGATACTAGAGGATTATCTAAAGGTGTAACTAAAGCTATAAATACTATGAAAAAGCATAAAGAATATATGCTTAACGCTATTAAATATAAGTATTCTAATGGTCCATTAGAAGGATTTAATAATAAGATAAAA
>NZ_JAPWCC010000057.1:0-1063 GCF_041433735.1 Gemella sp. 20925_1_85
TATAAAAAAAGAAGAGTAAATCCTGTATAATGAAATTACGACAAATCAAAAAAAGGAATTTACTCTTATGAAAACTATTATAACAGAAAACTTACAAAATACACAACGATATATACCTCATACTTTAGAAACAAGATTAGCTGCGGTAAAAACATATAGAAATAAAAACTCTATTAGCTTTATCTGTAGACGTTACAAAGTTTCTAAAGCATCTTTAATGCGTTGGAATAAAAAATATGATGGAACTAAAGAATCACTTATGGATAAGTCTCATAAACCACATTCTCAACATCCAAATGCACATACCTCAGAAGAATTGGCTTGGATTAAAAATCTAATTAAACGAAATCCTAATATTTCTATGATTGAACTATATGCAAAACTAAAATTTAATAAAGATTATAACAGACATCCTTGTTCATTATTTAGGATCCTTAGAAAATTAGGTTTCTATAAAGATGCCGAAAAAAAGGCTAAACCTTATATACCAAAACCTTATAACACTCCAAAAACTTTAGGAGAAAAATGGCAACTTGATGTAAAATATGTCCCTAGACAATGCTATACTGGTTCACATCCTGATAAATTTTATCAATATACTATGATTGATGAGGCTTCTAGAGAAAGATTTATTTATCCTTTTAAAGAACAATCTTCTTATTCAACAATACAATTTGTTAAGATGGCTATTTCATTCTTTGGATACAAACCAAAAATCATACAAACTGATAATGGTTTTGAATTTACTCACTTTAAGGATACTAAACGAATACATCCTTTCGATGTATTGTGTAACCAGTTAGATATAAAACACCAACTCATTAGGCCTAGAACTCCATGGCATAATGGCAAAGTCGAAAGAAGTCATAGAAATGATAACGAACGCTTTTATAAATACTTATCTTTTTATTCTTATGATGACCTTATTAACCAAATGAAGAAATATCTATATCGTTCTAATCGACTTCCTATGCAGACTTTAGGATGGTTAACTCCTGTTGAGAAAAGGCAAGAGTTACAGAGAAGCTAGCTTCTCTGTAACTCTATCATATCAGGTATTTAT
>NZ_JAPWCC010000058.1:0-795 GCF_041433735.1 Gemella sp. 20925_1_85
CAAAGTTTCTTTCTATCTGATTTAATCTATCTATATACGGACCACTATCATGAACGTTACCTGGAGTTATATGGCAGTCTATAATAATATTATTCTTCCCGTCTACTGTTCGATGATCTAAATACATAAAGCCTTCTTCTTTATGATCTCTGTGATAATAACCACTATCTGAATCAGTAGTGTTAATTCGTTGTCTTTTTAGTTCTTCTTTTTCTTCATACTTAAAAGGCTTTTTTCCTATTTTTTCTCTCTCTTCATTTATTTCTTTTTCTAAGTCTAATTTTCTTTCTTTTACTTTTGTGGTAATTTCAATTTTGTATTTCTTTTTGTTTGCGTTAGCTTTAATGTGTGTTGAATCAGTAAAAAACTCTGTTCCGCCTACTAATTTTTTATCAATAGCTTGATTCACTATATTTATAAATATTTGTTCAAATATATCAGTTCCTTGGAATCGTCGAATATAGTTTTGTGAAAATGTAGAATAATGTGGAACTGGTTTAGAAAATTGTATCCCTAAAAACCATCTAAATGCAGCATCTGTTTCTATTCTTTTTATTGTTTCTCTCATAGATTTTATTCCATAGAAATCTTTTAAAAACACTAATTTGAATAATACTACAGGGTCTAAACAATTTCTTCCTGATGTGTGGCTATAGTATTCTTCTGTCAAATCATAAATAAATTTAAAATCAATCGCTTTGGCTACCTTTCTTAAAAAGTGATTTGTAGGAACTAATTCTGATAACGTCATTAATATTATTTCATCTTTGATATTTTCTTTTTTATTAAACATAC
>NZ_JAPWCC010000059.1:0-761 GCF_041433735.1 Gemella sp. 20925_1_85
TACTATCAAATAAGGTAGAATAATAGAAAAAGATAGCAGGAGGAATGACGATGAATCATTTTAAAGGAAAGCAATTTCAGCAGGATGTGATTATTGTAGCCGTGGGCTACTATCTTCGTTATAACCTTAGCTATCGTGAAGTTCAAGAAATCTTATATGATCGTGGCATTAACGTTTCTCATACGACGATTTATCGTTGGGTGCAAGAATATGGCAAACTACTCTATCAAATTTGGAAAAAGAAAAATAAAAAATCCTTTTATTCATGGAAAATGGATGAAACATACATCAAAATTAAAGGAAAATGGCATTATTTGTATCGAGCCATCGATGCAGATGGTTTAACCTTGGATATTTGGTTACGTAAAAAACGGCACACACAAGCAGCCTATGCTTTTCTTAAGCGGTTAGTGAAGCAGTTTGATGAACCGAAGGTTGTAGTCACAGATAAAGCCCCCTCTATTACAAGTGCCTTTAAGAGACTAAAAGAATACGGCTTTTATCAAGGGACAGAACATCGTACCATTAAATACCTGAATAATTTGATTGAACAAGACCATCGTCCAGTAAAGAGACGCAATAAATTCTATCGAAGTTTACGCACTGCCTCACCCACGATTAAAGGCATGGAAGCCATCCGAGGATTATATAAGAAAACCCGAAAAGAAGGCACTCTCTTCGGGTTTTCGGTCTGTACTGAAATCAAGGTATTATTGGGAATCCCAGCTTAAATCATAGATGCCGTAAGGGATTTTATTCTT
>NZ_JAPWCC010000060.1:0-742 GCF_041433735.1 Gemella sp. 20925_1_85
GGCGAAATAGTATGATGGAGTAGACCCGAAACCAAGTGATCTACCCATGGCCAGGTTGAAGTTTAGGTAACACTGAATGGAGGACCGAACCAGGACACGTTGAAAAGTGTTTGGATGAGCTGTGGGTAGCGGAGAAATTCCAATCGAACTTGGAAATAGCTGGTTCTCTCCGAAATAGCTTTAGGGCTAGCCTCGTTGTGAGTTTACTGGAGGTAGAGCACTGTTTGGACTAGGGGCCCATCCCGGGTTACCGAATTCAGACAAACTCCGAATGCCAGATAAATATCAACGGGAGTCAGACTGCGGGTGATAAGGTTCGTAGTCGAAAGGGAAACAGCCCAGACCGCCAGCTAAGGTCCCAAATTGTATGTTAAGTGGAAAAGGATGTGATGATGCACAGACAACCAGGATGTTGGCTTAGAAGCAGCCACCATTTAAAGAGTGCGTAATAGCTCACTGGTCGAGTGACATCGCGCCGAAAATGTACCGGGGCTAAACATACAACCGAAGCTGCGGATATAACTAATGTTATATGGTAGGAGAGCGTTCTAACATCGTAGAAGCCGAGCTGTAAGGCGAGGTGGAGAGGTTAGAAGTGAGAATGCCGGTGTGAGTAGCGAAAGATAGGTGAGAATCCTATCCACCGAATGACTAAGGTTTCCAGAGGAAGGCTCGTCCGCTCTGGGTAAGTCGGGACCTAAGGTGAAGCCGAATGGTGAAGCCGATGGACAACAGGTAGAAA
>NZ_JAPWCC010000061.1:0-717 GCF_041433735.1 Gemella sp. 20925_1_85
GGGATACTACCCTTGCTGTATTGAAATTCTAACCCTCGGCGTAGAAGACCGGGAGACAGTGTCAGGTGGGCAGTTTGACTGGGGCGGTCGCCTCCCAAAGAGTAACGGAGGCGTTCAAAGGTTCCCTCAGAATGGTTGGAAATCATTTGCAGAGTGTAAAGGCACAAGGGAGCTTGACTGTGAGACCTACAAGTCGAGCAGGTGCGAAAGCAGGACTTAGTGATCCGGTGGTTCCGCATGGAAGGGCCATCGCTCAACGGATAAAAGCTACCCTGGGGATAACAGGCTTATCTCCCCCAAGAGTCCACATCGACGGGGAGGTTTGGCACCTCGATGTCGGCTCATCGCATCCTGGGGCTGTAGTCGGTCCCAAGGGTTGGGCTGTTCGCCCATTAAAGCGGTACGCGAGCTGGGTTCAGAACGTCGTGAGACAGTTCGGTCCCTATCCGTCGTGGGCGTAGGAAATTTGAGAGGAGCTGTCCTTAGTACGAGAGGACCGGGATGGACGTATCAATGGTGTACCAGTTGTCACGCCAGTGGCATAGCTGGGTAGCTAAATACGGAAGGGATAAGAGCTGAAAGCATCTAAGCATGAAGCCCCCCTCGAGATGAGATTTCCCACGGATATTAAGACCCCTTGAAGACGACAAGGAGAATAGGTTAGGAGTGTAAGCACGGTAACGTGTTCAGCTGACTAATACTAATAGGTCGAGGACT
>NZ_JAPWCC010000062.1:0-658 GCF_041433735.1 Gemella sp. 20925_1_85
GCAGATGCACAAGCGAAAGCCGATGCAGCGAAGACTGCGATTGATAATGTGACAACAAACGCAGCTGTAGAACAAGCTAAAACTGATGGAGTAACAAGTGTAGATTCAGTAAATCCAACGGCACAAGCGAAGCCAGCAGCTAAAAAAGCAATAGACGACGTGTTGAAAGCTAAGAACGATGCGATCGACGCAAACAACGACTTAACAGCGGAAGAAAAAGCAAAAGCTAAGGAAGATGCGAAAGCAAAAGCCGACGCAGCGAAGACTGCGATTGATAATGCGACAACAAATGCAGCGGTAGAACAAGCTAAAACTGATGGAGCGACATCAGTAGATTCAGTAAATCCAACAGCACAAGCCAAACCAGCAGCTAAGAAAGCGATAGACGATGCGCTAAAAGCTAAGAACGATGCGATTGATGCGAACAACGACTTAACAGACGAAGAAAAAACTGCGGCGAAAGCAGATGCAAAAGCGAAAGCCGACGCAGCGAAGACTGCAATTGACAATGCGACAACAAACGCAGCTGTAGAACAGGCTAAAACTGATGGAGCAACAAGTGTAAGTTCAGTAAACCCAACGCCAGTGGCAAAGCCAGCGGCTAAAAAAGCGATAGATGACGCACTTAAAGCTAAGAACGATGCGCTCGATGCAAACA
>NZ_JAPWCC010000063.1:0-651 GCF_041433735.1 Gemella sp. 20925_1_85
CACAAATTTACTATTAATAAAAGACCAAAATATAACTATGGAGGATAAACTTGATTTAATTAATGTGGATGGTCAAGATACATTCATATTTCATGGAGCTTTATCATATGAACCAAAGTGTTGTACAAACTGCGGTTGTATGAAAGAAGGAAATAATATAGTTAAAAATGGATTCGGCAATCCTTTAAAAGTAGCTTTATTAAAGATATCAGAATGCCCTACATACCTTAGATTAAAGAAACAACGCTTCAAATGTAGAGAGTGTAATTCTAAGTTTTGTGCTGAAACATCATTTGTACAAAAGCACTGCAGTATATCAAAAAATCTTATACTTTATATTATGAAGAATCTATCTAAAACATTATCTTTTAAAGATATAGCTGAATTAAGTAATGTATCAGTATCTACAGTAGTAAGAGTAATGAAATCATGTAAAGAGGCAGTAGAAGTTAAGACTCATTCAAACCTACCAGAACACCTATGTTTCGATGAGATAAAGTCAACTAAAGATAGTAAAAATGGGATGAGCTTCGTATTCTTGGATGCTAAAACACATGACTTTATAGATATTGTAGATGGAAGAACGCAACATATATTAAAACAATACTTTATGAGATATTCAAGAAAAGTAAGAAAGAAAGTAAAAACGAT
>NZ_JAPWCC010000064.1:0-567 GCF_041433735.1 Gemella sp. 20925_1_85
AAAAATAATTAACTAAGAAAGGATATTTGTCATGAATAATTTTATCACAAATTTACTATTAATAAAAGACCAAAATATAACTATTGAGGATAAACTTGATCTAATCAATGTAGATGGTCAAGATACATTCTTATTTCATGGAGCTTTATCTTATGAACCAAAGTGTTGTACAAACTGCGGTTGTATAAAAAAAGGAAATAATATAGTTAAAAATGGATTTGGAGACCCATTAAAAGTAGCTTTATTAAAGATGTCAGAATGCCCTGCATACCTTAGATTAAAGAAACAACGCTTCAAATGTAGAGAGTGTAATTCTAAGTTTTGTGCTGAAACATCATTTGTACAAAAGCACTGCAGTATATCTAAAAATCTTATATTTTATATTATGAAGAATCTATCTAAAACATTATCTTTTAAAGATATAGCTGAATTAAGTAATGTATCAGTATCTACAGTACTAAGAGTAATGAAATCATGCAGAGAAGCTGTAGAAGTTAAGACTCATTCAAACCTACCAGAACACCTGTGTTTCGATGAAATAAAATCAACTAAAGATAGTAAAAATGG
>NZ_JAPWCC010000065.1:0-536 GCF_041433735.1 Gemella sp. 20925_1_85
CAAACTCTCAAGAAAAGCCGCTATCGAGATAAGAGGTGCCCGTACCGCAAACCGACACAGGTAGTTGGGAAGAGAATTCTAAGGTGAGCGAGAGAACCATCGTTAAGGAACTCGGCAAAATGACCCCGTAACTTCGGGAGAAGGGGTGCCTACGAGAGTAGGCCGCAGTGAATAGGCCCAAGCGACTGTTTAACAAAAACACAGGTCTCTGCAAAACCGTAAGGTGAAGTATAGGGGCTGACGCCTGCCCGGTGCTGGAAGGTTAAGAGGAGTGCTTAGCGTAAGCGAAGGTATGAATTGAAGCCCCAGTAAACGGCGGCCGTAACTATAACGGTCCTAAGGTAGCGAAATTCCTTGTCGGGTAAGTTCCGACCCGCACGAAAGGCGTAACGATTTGGGCACTGTCTCAACGATGGACTCGGTGAAATCATAGTACCTGTGAAGATGCAGGTTACCCGCGACAGGACGGAAAGACCCCATGGAGCTTTACTGTAGCTTGATATTGAATTTTGATGCAGTATGTACAGGATAGGTAG